>JAHFDP010000028.1 GCA_023248955.1 Deltaproteobacteria bacterium | reverse complement strand
CTCTTTTCCTTTGCTGGCCGAGGGGTGCGCGTAGGGGGTTCGCGAACTTTGGGTAGCGATTCCGCATTTGCCCAAATCAATGTTCGACGACTCTTTATTTTATTGCGCAAATCAATCGAGCGCTATGCGCAATGGGTTGTTTTCGAGCCCAATGAACCCGCACTTTGGAAAAAGCTCACGCGCACCATCGACAGCTTTCTTCATGAAATGTGGAAGCGCGGCGCGTTCGTGGGCGGTGCCGCGGAGGAAGCGTACTACGTGAAGTGTGACGAGGAGACCAATCCGTTGGAGGCGCGTGACGCCGGGCAGCTCACGTTGGAAATCGGTGTGGCGCCCGTACGGCCGGCGGAGTTTATCGTGGTGCGTATTCAGCAATGGACGCGCGAGGCCTCGGGTGAGCCGGACGAGGAAACCGCGGCCCCTGCGCGCGCCACGGGCCCTTCGTGAGACGATCGATGGCGACCGGACAACGCAGAGATCATCACGGTGCATTCCATTTTCACGTGGAAATCGACGGCCTTTCGGTGGGGGCTTTTCGTCACGTCACGGGACTGAAATCGGAAACCGAAATTTTCGAATACGTCGAGGGCGGCGACAACGAATCGGTTCGCAAGCTCGTGGGGCAAACCAGGCCGTCGAACCTCACGCTCAAGCGCGGCATTGTCGCGGCGGAAGGCGAACTTTGGCGGTGGCGTCGAGAGTTCGCCGCCGGAGATGGCCCGCTCAAGCGGCGATCGGGATCGATCGTGCTGCGCGACGACAGTGGTGCGGAGACCACACGCTGGAATTTCCACAAAGCCTGGCCCGTGCGCTGGGAGCTGTCCGATCTCGACAGCAACGCCAGCGACGTCGTCGTGGAATCGCTGGAGTTGGCTGTGGAACGCCTCGACAAGAAATAGATGGAAGCCACGCCGCTTCAGCAGCTGCTTTGGCGTGCCATGGATGGGCTGGCGCATTTGCCCCCGCTCCTCGATCGCCTGGTTTGGGATCGTTGGGCAGCGTCGCTTCTCGGCGGGGCGAATCCGTTCGAGCCTTCCGCGGAGCGGTTTGCCTCGGCGTTTTTCGAAGGGCCGGAAAGTTCCCGACGTTGGCTCGCTGACGATCGTCGCGGGCGGGCCCGCACGCTCTTGTCCTACGCGTTCACGCTCGGCGATGCGGAGCTTGTTCTTCTCGAGGAGGAGAAGGAGATCATCATCGTTGCGCAATCCGGTGTTTTTTCCACGGAGAAGACCGGGGCGATGTCGCTGCGGTTTGCGGCTGCGAAAATGGCAAATGCGGATCGGTCCGATCGCATGGGATGGTCCAGGAGTCAGCCGCGCGCCTACCAATTGAAGGCCGATGGAAGCGTGACGTCGCTCGACGTGGCGCTCCTGGCGATCCTCTTCAAGAATGCTCCGCTGCGTGCGCGTGAATTGCCGCGGATTCGCGAGGCGAGTTCGCGGGTGGCGGTGTTGGCGCCGATGCAGCGAGTGGTTGCAGTGGACGCGAAGGAACGGTCGATGCTGGCGGAGCGACGGACGTTTGGCGCGAGTTACGAAGCGCATCGGCGATCGGCGGGTGTGGTGCCCGTGAACGCAACACGTGCGCGCCGTGAGTTGGCAGCAGAATCGCGGCGAACAAGAATCGGCGCAGCGGCGCGCTGGTCTTCGTTGCTGACGCGATGGGTTGTTCGCGCGGTTGGCGTTGCGCCCGAGTTTCGGAATAATCCGTCCGGATTAAGCGATGTTCTTTTTGATCACGACCACACGCGTGCAGGCGCGGGCGTTCCGTTAGTTCTGGTGCATACACTTCCTGGTGCCGTTGCATTCTTCGAGCGTCCGCTTGTTTCGCAGCCGATGCAGCCATCATTGTTGCCGATGGTGAGAGGGACGCTTGTTCCCTCAATCTCGCGGCTCGGTTTGGAAGGAGGCCATGACGCGGCGCCGGACGGCATTGCTTCGCTCGCGCCAGCACGTTCGGGCGCGATTCCATGCTCCGTTTTGCCAACGATCATGCGCTCGACCGATCGCACGATCGTTGGTGTGGACCATCGGTTTCCGACGACCCGACCTCTGACTTCGAGAAGGGCGCCGCTGGAAAAGATGCCGCCCGAAAAGAGAATCCGTCTCGACAGTCGCGCGGAGCAAGCGGTCGCGTGGTTTTCGGTAGCGCTTCCTTTCCCGAACATTGGAAAGATCCAAATTGGTTCGCCGCCTTCGCAGGCGTTGAATGTCCTGCTGACCGCCGCGCCGACGCCGAAGTTTGGGACCGCGCCTGTTTTCGCGATCGCGCTCGTTGACGCGCGACGCGCGCCCGCTCACTTCGATCTGCTCGAACGTGGCCTCACCGAGAGCGAAACGTGGCGTGCGGCGCCAGCGCTCCCAGATGCAGCGCCCATTGTCTCTTCGCAGGATGTGCCACGCACGCGCAAATCCAATTCGACGACGATGGTGTGCCCACTTCTCCTCTCGATTCGGCCGCCGAACGAATCGGTGCGTCGATCAACGATCTTCAATGTTCCGCTCGTGCAATTCGTCTCTGTTGCGAAGCGCGAACCGAAATTTTCGACGGCCGTCGAAGCGCCACATTTTTTCTTTCCGGTCGGCCACGACGCCTTCGCCGCGCGCCTCTCCACGCCGCTCGAGGGGCGCGCTTGGACCCTGCAATATTTTCGATCTTGTGGTGTGGTCCCGGATCAGTCGTCACGCCATGGCCTTCCAGAGAGTAGGTCATCGACGCTCATTGAGTTGGCAACTACCCCGCGGATGGCCGGCAGCGGCTCTCGTATCCACTGTACGGATCGTGCTGAGGCGCGTGATGGAAAGCCAGGGTCGCGCCCAGCCGTGACGAAGCAAATGCGTTTTCGAGATCGAGCCGAGGACCTTGACCCGGAGAGCGATGCGCGAACGCGTCCGCCGTTTTTCAACGAGCGATCGATCTGGGTGCGTGCACCGCACGCTTCCGTGTCGCACTCTCCGCATTCGCACCGCGACAAGTCGGCGCCTTCGTTGGAGATGGCGATCGTGGATGCGTCGCCCGCCCACCCCTCTCTAGATTCGCCAATCGCGGATCGCCCGATGGCACGCGTTTCCAGTGAACCGGTGATTTCTCGAGCGGCGGAAGGCGTCGCTAGCGTTTCGCTTGACGGTGCGGTCGACGCGATCGCGCAACGCATTTACCACCGCATCAAACGGCGATTGATCTCCGATCGCGAACGTCTCGGAGGCTGACATGGCCAATTTAGAAAAAGCGAAAATTATCAATCTCGACAAAAACGAAACCATCGAGGTGCTGTTCAATCCAAAGGAATACACGCTCAGGAAAAGCACGCAGTGGGAGCCGCACAAATCGCCGGGGCTCAATTCTCCGGAGATCGAATTCACGAGCGGCAACAACATGACGCTCGCCGCGGATCTTTTTTTCGACACCTACGAAGAGAAAAAAGATTGCCGGCCGCACACCGATCGCCTTTTGAAACTGGCGCTCGTCGAAGTGACCAAGCATCGGCCGCCGCTCTGTCAATTTCAGTGGGGCAGCTTTCAATTCAAGGGCATCGTCGAGGAGATCACGCTGCGCTTCACGATGTTTCTTTCCGACGGGAAACCGTGCCGCGCGACGGCCGCCATGGCGTTCAAGGAATACAAGACCGCTCAGGAGCAAACGGAAGGGCCGCACGGCAATCAGTCGCCCGATCACTCCAAGCGGCGCACGCTCAAGCAGGGCGAGACGTTGTCCTTGATCGCGGGCGAGGAGTACGGCGATCCCGGTGAATGGCGGCGCATTGCGAACGCCAACGGAATTGCCGATCCGTTGAATGTGAAACCGGGCACGCTGCTCACGCTTCCGCCGCTCGCCTAACGATTGGAGATTCCAAATGAGTGATGCCAACAGCATTTATGCCTTGATGAAAGAAGCGCACCAGTCGCCTGCGCAGAGCGACGCGAAGATGTTCGGCGTCGAGGTGGCGCTGGTGACCAGCAACAAGGATGAGCAGAAACTTGGCCGCGTGAAGGTCTGCTTTCCGCGCTTGCCTGGAAAACCGGAGAGCGATTGGATTCGCATCGCGCAACCGAGTGCGGGACCTGATCGCGGCTTCTATTGGATTCCAGAGGTGAACGACGAAGTTCTGGTGGCCTTTGAGCGCGGCGAGACCAATCGCGCGTACGTGATCGGCTCCCTCTGGAACGGCAAGGACAAGCCGATGAAGGAGGCGCCGCGCGAAGACAATTCGCTGCGGATGATCCGCACCAAGTCGGGCCACACGATCGCGCTCGACGACAAGAAGGGCGAAGAGCAGATCGTCATCGCCGATCAGAGTGGAAAGCGGCGAATGACCTTTGACGTCAAAGGAAAAAAGTTCGTTTTGCAGTGCGACGTCGGCGACGTGGAAATTCAGGCGCCCAACGGCAAGGTCAGCATTACGTGCAAGGAGTTTGAGCTGAAGACCGAAAAGACGGCCAAGCTCGACGTGGGGACGGACTTGGAGATGACCGCGAAGGAGAAGGCGAATTTCAAGGCCGGACCGCAACTCAACATTAAGTCAAGTCGGGTGAACATTAACTAGTGGCGCCCACCCGGCGTGAAAAGTTGACACGTCTCAAATAAGGCTGCTACCTCCCAGGCGATGCGACTCTCCCGCTGGTGTTTCGTCACGCTCCTCGTGGCGTCCGCTTCTCGCGCGGAGCCGAACGATGTTCAGCTCTTTCGCCTAGGCAACGTCGACGAAATTAAAGTTTGCAGCAAGTGCGACAACACCCCTAATGACGTGACGGCGCGGCCGGGATCGCCGGCTTCGCAGGAAGGCTTTGCGCGCCTGGCTTCCGAGCTCGGTCTGGCCATGATTCCGCACTGGCTCTCGCCGGCGGAATCGCTTGGCCAAGCGGGATTTGAATACGGCATCTCCATAGATTTCGCGTTCGTTCACGGCAATGGGAAAACCAGCGCGGGAAATCCCTATTGGGTGACGGAAGGAAATCCAACGGGGGGCGCGGGACCGACGTCCCTAGCGATGCCCACGTTGCACATTCGCAAGGGGCTTCCCTTCTCGTTCGAATTCGGCGGCGACGCGGCCTACATCGTGAACAGCTCGATGGTGGCGATGACCGTGAACGGAAAGTGGGCGCTTTCGGAAGGCTATGCCTCGCTCCCGATTCCCGATTTCGCGGTGCGTGGATTTGGTACGCGACTGGTCGGCGCGCCGGGTCTCGATCTCACGATAGTGGGAATTGATCTCGGTGCCTCGAAAGCGTTTAGCCTCGGCGGAATCGCCAACCTGACGCCCTACGTTGGCATCACCTATCTGCTGCTCGATGCCGCCAGCGGCGTGATCGATTTCGATCCGTTCCACACGCAGCCGAGTCGTGCCAATTCCACGGGTCCGGAAGAGTCACAGTCGGTTTTTCATCCGCTCAAAATGTCGAGTACGACGTTTCTGCGGCCGGAGGGCGGCATCCGGTTGATCTACGGTGTCCTCGTTGCCGCGGTTGAAATCTCCTACGCCACCGGGACCAACGCGATTGCGGATAAGGATCCGAAGTCGGTGTCGACCTCGCTCTTCTCAACCGGATTTAAGCTGGGACTGGATTTTTAGTTCGCTCGGCGATTTCCCGCGCGCGCGCTGGGCGATCCGTGATTAGACCGCTCACGCCGATTTGGCAGAGGCGATCCAAATCCGCGTCGTCGTTCACGGTCCAGGCATTAACGGCATAGCCACGCGCGCGCCAACGTTCGACGGAAGTTTCATCGCATTGTGAAGCTTGCGGATGGACCGCACTCGCCAGTGGCGCGGCCCACGCCGCACGCAGCGGAAGTGGCGCGTGCGATTCGAACAATAAGCCGCGCACAATGGCGGGTGCGACGCGCGCGGCAGCCCAAAGCGCGACCGGATGGAACGAAGAAAAGAGAACGCGCGCGTCGGCATGAACGCGAGTGATGGCGCGCGCGGCGGCCTTCACGAGAGGAAAAGCATCGGCCGCGTGTTCGCATTTGAGCTCCACGTTCACGAGCAGGGGCGTGCTTTCCAACGCTTCCTCGAGCAAGGGAATTCGCTCACCGCCCGCGCGCAATCGCCGCAATTCGGAAAAGGAAGTTTCGCGCACCAGTCCCATTGCGCCCGTCATGCGTGCCAACGTTTCGTCATGAAAGACCACCGCTTCACCGGTTGCGCACAGCACGACATCGAGCTCGACGCCATCGGCGCCACGGATTTCCGCCAGCGCAAATGCCGCCTCGGTATTTTCCGGTGCTTCGGCGTTAACGCCGCGGTGCGCATAGACGAGTGGGCGATCGGTGCGGATCCAAGGCGGGCCAAGGCCGCGGGAGAGCATGTTCGGAGTATCGCACGGGCGTGCTAAATCTCTGGACCATGATCGATTTTCCAGAGCTGACGTTGATTCTCGTGGTGGTCGTTCTGATTTTCGGCGCGGGCCGCTTACCCGCTCTGGGCGACGCACTGGGCCGCACGGTGCAAGGGTTTCGCCGCGCCGCGCGAGGGCAAAACGAGATCGATGTGACGCCGCGGCGAGAGGCTAGCAAGGATCTTTGATTAAGGAATGGCAGGCTCTTCCGCCGCGGTAATTCGCAGGCGCTGCCCCGAGAGATCCCCGGGGTAATCAAAAAAGAGCGCGAAGAAAGGTGCGTTGGCGCGGTCGGCGATGTGCGTGGTTTGCGCGCGCGCGACCAGCTGCTTGGCGAATGCATCGTCGGCGGTCGCATCGGCCAAGGCGTGCACCTGTTCGGGCGTGGCGTCGGCGCCGGCGATGGTTTCAGCGTGACCAATGACGCCATCGCTGTTGGTCAACTCCACATGAACGTGAACCGGATCGCGGGTCGCGTGCCCCTGCTCGTTGACGATGTTGCCGCGCACATAGAAAACGTTACGGCCCGACACCGTTGTGTAAGTTCCGCTCACTACCTGATGTGCCACGAGCCCGGAGTCGGAGAATCCCAGCGCGCCGAGCGGATTGAACGTGCCCTGTTGCATGCTTAGCGCAACGAATGTTCCCACCATCACGAACAAACTGGTGACCGCACTGAGCGCCGCACCGATCTGTTGCCGCCGCGAATGCAACATCGCTGCTTCTGCTGTTTTGCTCGTCGTCGTTCGCGGTGTGGCTGACGGCGCCTGTGACATTGTCTGCATGGGCGCTTGCGTTGGCGCAGGTTGCGGTACTGCGGTTTCGGCCTTCGCCTCCGCAACATCGTCCGCAGCGTTTTCTACTTCCACATCGAACGATTCGATTTCTGGTTCCTGGCTTGGCGGTGCCTCCGCCGCGGTCGCATGGGTCTCCGGCGGCGATTCTTGCGCGGTTTCTGCGGGAACGCTTGGCGGTGGCGGCTCCTGGGCTTCTGGTTCGGCTACTTGTTCGGGTAGTGGCGCGGCCATCTCCTGCGCGATCCTGGTGGGAGTCGCCGCAGGCGGTTCCGGCGCGCTCGAACCAAAATCGAGATCTAGCTCCGGCGGGAGGGCGATCGTCGAGGTATTGAAAATCGGGGGCGGTGGCAATGGAGCGAGCTTAGAAAACGTCGTTGATGCGGCGCCTGTTTGTGATGCCGGATGCGAAGTGTCGGCGTCCGCTGCGATGTCTTCGAGCAGTGCATCGAATCCGAACGGATCGCGCTTGGCTGCACGTCGGCGCAAATTGGTGGGGGTCGGAACATGTGGTGCGGCGACAACTTTTGGTGCATCGACAGCGGGCTGCCAACGCGCGTCGAGCTCAGAAGCAGATTCGTTTTGTTTTCGGGCCACAAAAATCGCCGAACAGCGCGTGCAGCGAACGCGCACTCCACGCTCGGTCACCCGATCGTCGGCGATCTTAAACTTCGCTTGGCAGCTCGCGCATTGAACGATCACGGTTGGTTCGGGATTATAAGGTCCTCTGCTTGACAACTTGCAAATCGGCCGCAAGAATCGAAAGGTACGGCGCGTTGCGTCATGAACATCGGGGGCGGAGTTCTCATGATCGAGCAGGAAATCGCTAGCGTGGTTCCAGGGCAACGGACCGAACCAACGGTCATCAAGCGCTACACCAACCGCAAGCTCTACGACACCATCGAGAGCCGGTACGTGACGCTCGACGAAATTGCCGGGATGATTAAGAGCGGCGCCGAGGTCAAGGTCATCGATAACCGCACCAAGGAAGATTTAACGTCGGTCACGTTGGCGCAGATTATTTTCGAAGAAGAGAAAAAGAAATCGCACATGCCGTTGAGTGTGCTTCGCGGCATCATTCGCCACGGCACGGATTCGGTGAGCGGGTTTATCGATGAGCGGCGCGAGCGGCTGACTGAAGTGGCCGGAGGCGTCGTCGGTAAGGTGTCGTCCTTGCGCGAAGGCGCCGAGCAGCGAATCGGGCGCCTGTTCAAGCGTACGGAGGGCCGGCCCGATGTAAGCGAGCTGCTCGCCAACGCGCAGCGATCGATCGAGGAGTTTCAGAAACGGATCGACGAAGGCGTGCGGACTGGCGTGGATCTCGTCGGCGGACTGCCGGGCGTGCCACAGATGAAGGGCGAACTGTCGCGCCTCTCGGAGCGGCTCCAGGAGCTGGAAAAGAAGATCGACGAGCTGAAGTAGTTAGCTCTTGTTGTTGGTGCGGAGCCCGTCGATTTTTTTCGACAGCCCCTCAAAAATGCGCTCGAGTTCTTCGACTTTGTCCGAGAGCTTGCGCACGTCTGCTGACGACGGAATGTTCATCGCGCCCAACGAAGCCTGAACGCCGCGCTCGATGGTGTCTTTGACTTCGCGCGCGCCCGACATCGCGCGGCCAAGCGCCGTCATGAACTTCTCGTTGGAAAGTAGCTGCGTGGCGAACTTGCCCATTTGTTCTTCGCCGGTGGAAAGCATTTTCTTGAGGAGAGAATTGTCTTGTGCTGTGCTCATGGGGGACGGGAATGGCATTTGCGCCTAGCCAATTCAAGGTGGGCGCGCGAGCTTTGTTCAATAACGAATCCCGCTTGCGTCAATGCTAATCTCGCGCGGTGTCCGACCTTTTCGCGCGTCGACTTCTCGTGGTTACCGGCAAGGGCGGGGTCGGTAAATCCACGGTTGCCGCCGCGCTGGCCACGGTCGCCGGATCGCGCGGTCGCCGCGTTCTGATTTGCGAGCTCAGCGCGCGCGAGCGAATGCCGGCCTTGTTTGGCACGCGTCCGTCGGGCGCGGAAGTTGGATTGATCACCCCCCGTATTTCGTCCGTTCATGTGCGCCCTAACGAAGCGATGCGTGAATATGCGCTAATGGTTCTCAAGTTCCGCGCCATCTACAGCGCGGTTTTCGAGAACCGCATGGTTCGTTATTTTCTGCGCGCGGTGCCGTCGTTGTCGGAGATCGTGATGCTCGGCAAAGTCTGCTGGCACGCGCTCCAGGACGACCGATTTGATCTGGTCGTGCTCGATGCGCCAGCCACAGGGCATGCGCTCTCACTCCTCAGCACACCGAGCACGATTCTGGAATTGGTGAACGAAGGACCGCTGGCGCGCGACATGCGGGCCATGCAAGCGCTCTTGGAGGATGCGCGGCGCTCGGCTGTGAGCTTGGTCGCGTTGCCGGAGGAGATGCCGGTGAATGAAGCGGTGGATTTGGCAGCGCAGTTGCGAAAGGTCGTTCGCATGGCGCGCGGGCCAGATTTTTTGAACGCTTTTTTCCCGTCGCGATTTTCGGAGGCCGCGATTTCGTCTCTGAAAAAAGATCAGGATCCGAATTTGGAAATCGCTGCTCGTGCGGCGCGCGCTTACGAAGATCGCGCGGCGCTGTCGGCTTTCTACTTGGAAAAAATGCGCACCGAGTTGGGTCGCCCGCCAATTTGCGTGCCGCACCTCTTCTCCGAATCGTTTGGCGCGCTGCAAGTGGCACAACTCGCCGAGGTCCTGGATCGGGAGATTCCCGCTTGAGCCAACTCGGAAAACTTCTTGGCGAGCGGCGTGTGCTCGTCTGCGTGGGTCCGGGCGGTGTGGGCAAGACCACCTGTTCGGCCGCGATGGGATTGCGCGCGGCGATGGATGGAAAAAAAGTGCTGGTGCTCACCATCGATCCCGCGCGGCGGTTGGCCAACTCGCTCGGGATCTCGGCCATCGGCAACACCGAGACGCGCATCACCGACGCGTCGTTTCGAAGTGCGCGGCTTTCGCCCAAGGGCCAACTGTGGGCCATGACGCTGGACATGAAACTGGTCTGGGACGATCTGGTGCGGCGGCACGCGCCGAGCGAAAAACGGCGCGATCAGATTCTGGGAAATCGGCTCTATCGTCAGCTCTCGACGAAGTTGGCTGGATCGCTTGAATATATGGCGATGGAGAAGCTCTTCGAGTTGGCGCAATCGCGTGATTACGATCTGCTGGTGCTCGACACGCCGCCGACGGTGCATGCGCTCGATTTTCTCGAAGCGCCCAACCGGCTGCTCGACGTGCTCGACAATGATGCGGCGCGCTGGTTGCTAACGCCGGCATTGGCGGCTGGCGAGATCGGTCTCAAATTTGGGAGTCTCGGCGCGAGCTACGTGGCGCGCACGCTGGCGAAATTTACCGGCGCGCAGCTCTTACAAGAATTGGCACAATTCCTGGTGGCCTTTCGCGGCATGTACGAAGGATTCAAGGAACGCGCGACGCTGGTGAAAGCACTTCTCGAGAGCGAGCAGACTGGATTTGTGCTGGTGACCAGTCCGCAAACGCTGGCGGTCGATGAGGCGATCTTTTTTGCGCGCGCGCTGCGCGAGGAGCAGATTCCAATGCAGGCGGCGATCATGAATCGGGTCTATCCGCAGCAGACTGGCGCGCCGTCCGTAGCAACGTTGCGCGCCGCTGGCGTCGAGGAGACGCTGGCGCAGACTTTGGCGCAGACCGCGCAGGATTACGCGCTGCTGGCACGCGCGGATCACGCGGCGCAGCTGCGGCTCGCCTCCGTTCTCGGGCCCGAAATTCCGCTCCATTCGATTCCGCGTTTTGTCCGCGACGTGCACGACCTTCGCGGTTTGTGGGAAGTGAACGAACATCTTTTTGGAGACTCCGCATGAAGGTCATCAACGCTTCGATCGACGTGGCCACCACCAAATCCGCGGAGATGGTGAACATCACGCAGCGCGTGAAAGGCCTGGTGCGCAACGGCGGCATCACCGACGGCCTCTGTTGCGTCACCTCGTCGCACACCACCGCCGGCCTCACGCTCAACGAGAACACCGATCCCAATGTGCAGCGCGACATCTTGACGGCACTGGAGCGCGCGGTTCCCAAGGAAGCCGGCTACTACAAGCACGAGGAAGGCAACGCCCACGCGCATGTGAAGGCTTCGTTGATGGGGTTCTCGTTGACCATTCCGATTCAAGGTGGGCGGCTGCTGCTCGGGACGTGGCAAGCGATTTTCCTCGCCGAGTTTGACGGACCGCGAGCGCGCAAAGTGAGCGTCACGCTGTTGGGTTGAGCATGTATTTCAAACGATCAATTTTGTATTCAGCCCTGTCGGCGTGTGCGCATCTGGCAGCGCCTTTGCACCCCCGCACGTTGATCGTATTTCCGGAAACGGAAGTTCGCGCTGGTCCTCCCGCGCAAGTGGCGATTGCCGATCTCAACGAAGCGGAGCTGATGGCAGGCGGGACCGCGGCGTATGCCGCCGAGGATTTCAACAAGGCCGCGAACTATTTCGAGCGACTGGTCGATTCTTTTCCCGCGTCCGAGAAACGGCTCCCAGCCGCTTACGACGCGGGTTTGGCGCGACAAAAGATGGGCGATCACGCTGCGGCGAAAGCGCGGTTCGAGTTGGTGATCGCCGCGGATACCGCGAACGGGGAAGTGGGAAGCGACGGACTCGATGCGCTGCAGCGCGTCGCGGAGTGTGAATATTCGCTCGGTCAATTTTCGGAAGCGGCGGCGACGTTGGCGCGGCTCATCGCACGCGCCGATCTTCCGCTCGCGCGGCGCGCGGATGTGGCGACGCAGCGCGGAGTTTGCCTCTGGAAAGCGCATCGACTCGGTGAAGGTGAAGATCAACTTCGCGCCGCGTTGGCCCTTTACAAAAGCGGCGATGCGCTAGACGGATCCGCGAGTCAAGCGCAGTTCTATTTGGCCGAAACGTTTCGCACCTACTTCGAAGAGTTGACGCTCAACCCCAGCGCCGCGAGCGAAAAGGAGCTCACCGATCAGTTGGAGTCGAAAGCGCAGATGCTCCTCTCCGCGCAGGGTCACTATCTGCGCTGCATTCGGTTGGGCGATCCCGAGTGGGCCACCGCGTCGGGATTTCGCATCGGCGAGCTGTTCGAACATTTTCATGCGGCGATGGTCGACGCGCCGGTGCCCAAAGATCTCGATGCCGAGCAGCAGGATGCTTACCGCGCGGAGTTGAAACAGCGCGTGCGCGTACTGGTGACGAAGGCGATCGAGGCCTACGAAAAAACGCTGGCTGCCGCTGAGCGGGTGAATGCCACCAATCCGTTCATCGAGAAGACGCGGGCCTCGCTGGAGCGACTCAAGGCCTTCTTGCTGGAGACGAAAGTCGGTCTTTCCGCATCTTCCAGTTTTGAACATTTTGGGTTAGACTAAGAAACCGCACGTGCACGTGGGCGGTCGATGGACAAGAGCTCGCTCACAGAGGTCGCAGCCAGGCTCGCCGCGGGCGGGCAGATTGATCGTGCGCTTTCCGAGTACCGGCGCGCGCTGCAGCTCGAGCCGACCAATGGTCAACTTCACGCGAACGTGGCGGAGCTCCTTCAACGCAAGGGCGACAACGCGGCCGCGGCCGATGCGCTGATGGATGCCGCGCGGCTCTTCGCCGAACAGCAACATACGCTCAAGGGGATAGCGCTTTACAAGCAGGCGCTGCGCCTCGCTGCGCGCGTCGAGGTCAATCAGCACCTGGCGGAGCTCTACGAGAAGCTTGGCATCGTTGGTGATGCCGTGCGCGAGTGGCGAAGTGTCTTGGCCAGCGCGCAGCAGGCGGGTGAACGCGCGCGTGTCGAAACCGCGCTCGAGCGGTTGGTGATTTTGGCCCCGGGCGATGCGGAAGCCCGTTTTTCGCTCGCCCGTCTTTACGTCTCGGAAGGGAAGCGGAACGAGGCGCTCGTCTTGTTCCGGAAGGCCGTGGAGGATTTGCGACATGGCACCGCGGATCTGGTTCCAATTCTCGAGCAGATCGTCGCCATCGACGCCACGGACATCACGGCAGGTCGCGAGTTAGCGCAGCTCCTTTCGGCGAGAGGCGATCATGCGCAGGCGTTGGCGCGGCTGGAAGCGTGTCGGGCCGCGGCGCCCGACGATGCGGAGACGCTTCGCCTCGTAGCGGTGATGCACGAGCGTCTTGGTCAAATGACCAAGGCGGTGGCGGCCTATCAGATGCTCGCACGCGCGCAGATCGCGGGCGGCCATTCGGGCGAGGCACGCGCGACCTACGCGCACGTGCTGGAGTTGGTGCCTGACGATGCGCAGACCCAAGCGGCGCTGCTCGCGCTGGTTGCGACGGAGGCGAAGCCGGAAGCCGCGCCGGCGTTGGAGGCGCGCTACGCCGAGGAGTTGGCGGAAGTGGATTTTCTTTCGCAGCAGGGTCTCTTCGACGACGCGCGGCGCGCGCTGCAAGATCTTTTGCGCGCTGTTCCTGCGTTCGGTGCCGCCAAGATGCGGCTCGCGGCCTTGCCGATCGCCGGTCCTCCGGAACGCGTGGTGATACCCGTCGCTCGGGCCGCGGCGATTGGGCGTGAATTGGAAACTTCGTTGGCCAAGGAGATCGGGGAATTCAAGCGCCAGATCGATGCGCAGATCGCCCCCGACGACGGACAGTCGCATTACGATCTGGGGATTGCGTACAAAGATCTCGGCCTCCTCGACGAGGCGATCGCACAATTGCGGCAAGCTGCGTTGGACCCCCGCCTTCGCGTGGAATGCCTCACGTTGATCGGCGTCTGTCTCGAGGACCGGCAGCAGTTCGATGACGCGTTTTCTGAGTGGCAGGCCGCGCTCTTTACAGCCGGCTGCAGCACCGAAGCCACCAAGGCGCTGCGTTACCATCTTGGCCACGGACTCGAGCAGGTCGAGCGGTTCACTGACGCGCTCACGCAATACAATGCGATACAACAGCTCGAAGCCAATTACCGCGACGTGCGCGGTTGTCTCGAGCGCGTGCGCGGCCGAATACAAACGCATGCGAATGCAATACGCACAGCAGGCCCCCCCGCGGTGCCGTTCGTTCAGCCGCAAGCGCCAGCTGTGTCTCCCGCGTTAGCCGCGGCAGCTCGAGCAGCGGAGCCGGAGAACCCCGACCCGACGCCGACCAAGCCAAGAAAGATTGGGTTTATCTAGACAAAATATGGTTGGACCCGAAGTTCACGCGTAACGTGGGTTGCGCAGCTGGATAGGCCAGATGCGTAGAGCCACAGCGGGAGACGAGTCCAACCATTTTGTCTAGGAGGCTTCGTGCGGTTTTCCTGACAGCCTCCTGGCTCGTGTTATCGTTCTACCTCTGACGGGGAGGCCCCGGCTCACGCATGAGCTACCTCAAGTACTACGGCCTTTCGCAAGATCCTTTTTCGAACGCGCCGAACAGTCGCTTCTATTTCAACGGCCCGCACCACGCGCAGGCGCTGCTTCGCTTGACGTATGCGGTGAGCGCGATGAAGGGGCTCGCGGTTCTCGTTGGCGACATCGGCGCGGGCAAGACCACGCTGGCGCGGCGCATGTTGGATTCGCTTTCCGAGGACGAATACGAGGCCGCGCTGCTGGTGATCATTCACCGCGGCGTAACCGCGCAATGGCTGCTTCGGCGGATTGCGTTGCAGCTCGGCGTGGAGTCCCCGAGCGAAGACAAGCTTCAGCTGCTCGGTCAGCTCTACCGGCGCCTGGTCGATATCCACCTGCAGAACAAAAAAGCGGTGGTGCTAATCGACGAAGCGCAAATGCTCACCACGATCGAGGTGATGGAGGAGTTTCGCGGGCTGCTCAACTTGGAGCTGCCGGGAAAAAAACTTCTCTCGCTGGTTTTTTTCGGGTTGCCGGATCTCGATCAAAACTTGAAGCTCGATCCACCGCTCGCGCAACGCGTGGCCGTGAAGTACCGGCTCATTCCGTTTTCGGAAGCCTCGACCGGCTCCTACATCAAACATCGTTTGCGGATGGCCGGGGCCACGCGGATGCCGTTTTCGCCCGAGTCAGTGCAGGCGGCGCATCGGTTTTCGGGCGGAACGCCGCGCGTGATCAACACGCTTTGCGACAACGTGCTGTTCGAGGGATCCATTGCACGTGTCACGACGATTGACGGAAAGCTCGTCGAGCGCGTGGCTGGCGAGTTGTCGATCGGGCCCGCCGTGACTGCAGCGGCGCCGGCTGTAGTCACTTCGTCCACGGAGCGAGAAGAGATCGATCGCTACCTCGGGCTCGCGAAGTGGTGATTGGGTGGCTGCACTTGGGGCGGGCGAGGACGTTGTAGATGTGGCGCGTTCCGGTTGCTCTAGGGTTGTCTTTTGCGCTCTGCGTGGCCGCGGCCGTGGCGATGTTGGGAACACGTTTCGCGGCGCAGAACCTCTGCGACTTCGCGCAGGCGGAAATTTCCGAGAGCACCGACGCAGACGTTGCGGTGGCCACCTGCCGCGTGGAACCGTCGGCCGGCGCGATCGCGCTTACCGAAGTGTCCATTCAACCGCGCGGTCGTCGGCCGCTCGCGCACGTGGCGCGTCTGCGCGTGGTGGTGCACGTCGATCTGCTGCAAGCGCGCTTGCGGCTCGATCGTCTTGAGATCGACGAGCCAGCCCTTGTGCTGGCGATCCCACCGGCAACGCCCGGTGCGGCACAGCCCAGTCCAAGCGGCCAGTGTCTGCCGGATTTGTCGCGCTTCGAGTTGGGCGACGTGATCATTCGCCGTGGATCGTTCGATCTCACCACGTCGGACGGAGTGGCGATCAAGGTGAAGCGCTTGTCCGCCAAGCTCGTGGGATCGGGATCGGTGGTGGAAGCGCGCGTGCGTCTCAAGGGGGGGCGCTTCGATCTGCGCGATCCGAAGGGTGGGGTTGATGTGGTGAACGCGCGCGTGAAGAGCGCGGAGGCCGTGGCGCTGTTTGATCTCTCGACCGGTGCGTTGGAAGTGAATTCACTGGAGTTGGAAACGCCCGAGGGAAACGTGAATGGCAGTGCGCGCGTGACCGACATCTGCCATCCGCGTATCGATGCGCGCGTGCATGTGGAGGGCAATCTCGACGCGGTGGCGGCGGACTACCTTCCCATCCTCGCTGAGGCCAAGGGTCGCGCGGTGGTCGATGCGCACGCCACCGTGTTGCTGCCAGCGGGATCGCGCAAGGAGCTAGTGCTGGCGGTGGATGGACAACTCGCCACGCACAACGCGACGGTGGTGGGCATCGACGTTGGCGAAGCGCGCAGCCATTTCGATTTCGATCTGACGCGGCTTCATTTTGACAAGTTGGAAATTCCGCTCGGCCGCGGGCGGCTCGCTGCGTTGGGCGAAGTGGTTTTCGACCCCACGAAGCTGACGGTGGACGCGCGCCTGCTCGACGTGACGTTCAGCGAAGTGATGCGGCGCCTGCGAATCACGGCGTTGCCGTTTGGATTCACCGCGAGCGGCCGCGTGCGTCTGACGGGGCCGCTGGTGCCTGACGTGCGGCTTGCCGTGCAGCCCGAGCTCGACGCCACGCTGCTTGCGGTGACCGACGGGCCTTACGATGCACCTACCGGGCGACCGGCCCGTGTGGCGCTTAGGCATGTGCAACTCGTTGGCGTTGCGGAAGTGACGCCGCAGAAGACGACCATTCGCGAAGCGCGGCTTGCCGTTGGCCGCGAGTCGCAGGTCGAGGTGGATGGTGTCGTCGACTACACCAAGGACGCCAAGTTGCAGCTCAAGGTGCGGCTGCCGCGGGTGGCCGCGGCCGACGTCGGACCGCTAGCGGGTTCGGCTTGGGCGGGCCGCGGAAGTTTGGCGGGAACGATCGCTGGCCCAGCTGCCTATCCCGATGTGCAGCTCGACGCGACACTGCAAGATCTCACTTACGCAGGTTGGGCGCTCGGTCAGGTTGCGACGCATGTCGCCTACCGCGATCTGCGGGCGGTGGCGTCGGGATTGCGCGCCACGTCGGGACGAACCACGTATGACACCGAAGCTACAATCGATCTACACGGTAATACACCGTTAGTGAAGGCGCACGCGGAGATCGAGGATGGTCGCGTCCTTGATCTTTTGCGAATGGCTTCGGCCAACCTGCCGGCGGCGCGCAAATCGGAAGGCCTAATCGATGCGCGGGTGAAGGGATCGGCCGAGGTGGAGGGACCGATCGATGCGCTCTCTGGCACGGTCAAACTCACACTGCGGGAGGTGAACTTCGCGTCGCAGCGCTTCGATTGGGGTGAGCTGTCGACCAACATTCACGCCGGCAAAGTGATTGCGTTGACCAGTCTCGAATTGCACCGTGCGCATGCGCAAGCGTCGCTCTCGGGTGAGCTCAATACAGCGACCGGTGCCGTGCGCGGGACGCTGGCCGTGAAGGGAATGGCGCTCGACCAGCTCGATGCGCCGCGCAACACGGGCGCGCAACTCGCGGGCACGATCTCGGTGCGCGCCACGGCTGACGGGACGCTGGAAAATTCGGTCGTCCGCGCGCACGTCGATTTGGGTGACGTGGCGGTCCGCGCGGTTCCTTTGGGTAGCGGCGGATTTGACGCCACGCTCGACGGAAACGCCTTCGCGCTCAAGGGCAACATCGGTGCGCAGCAACTCGACGCGCACGCGAGCCTGGCGGGTGACACGCCCTGGAGTGCGTCGTTGGCGCTCAATGTGGATGACTTCACCGCCTTCTTTCCGCCGGGTGTGGATCTCGGCGTAGGTGGTGGGTTGGCAGGATCGGTGCAGGTCACCGGGACGCGCGCGCCGGACGCGCTGCGCGGCAACATGACATTACGTCAACTCACCGTTAGTCGCCCGGGTGGCTTCACCGCCACCAACCGCGGTCCGGTGACGCTCGAGTTGATGGGCAACAAGCTCTTCGCGCGGCAGGTGCAACTTACGGCGCCGCACACGAGCGCCTCGGTCACTGGCTGGATCGACTTCGCGGGCCAGGTGGATTTGGCCCTGCAGGCCGGACTCGATCTGGGAATTCTCCTCGGCATTTCGCCCGACGTGGAGCATGCGGCGGGCCACGTGGAGCTGCACACGACGATGACCGGCGCGGCCAAGTCGCCCAACATTTTGGGCGAGGCCACGGTGCACGGCGCGGAGATGCGGTTGCGCGGATTGCAAATTCTGGCACGCGAGATCGACGGGCGCTTGTCATTTAGTCAAGACATCGTTTCCATCGATCGGCTCAGCGCGCAGCTCAATTCGGGAACGTTGCGCGCGGACGGTGAGGTGCGCCTCTCGCGTTTTCATCCAATGTACGTGCGGCTCGGTGCGCACGTGGAAGACGTGCCGATGCGCATCGGCGATGGCGTGTCGTTGGCGGTGGGCGGCGATTTGGCGCTCTCCGGCGATCCGTCCGCGCTTCCGCTGATGCTGACCGGCGAGATGGATCTGTCACGGCTGCACTACACCGAGGAGATCGAGCTGGAGCGCGCGCTGGTGGATCTGGTGCGACGGCCGGTGCAGACGCGCGTGCTCGAAAAAGCGGGCGAGGTGATTCGGCTCGATGTGGGCATGCACCTCGGCAAGGACGTGCGCGTCGACAACAACGTGGCGCGGGCGGGACTACGTGGCGATTTGCGTCTGACCGGAACCAACCGGCGGCTGGGCATGCTCGGCGGCGTGCAGGTGGAGAAGGGCGGTATCGCGTATATACGCGGGAAGGAATTCTCGATCACCGACGCGCAGCTCAGCTTCGGTCCCGACCGCCAATCGATCGAGATGGCCTTCGACGTGAACGCGCAGACGCAGGTGCGTGACTACAAAGTGACCATGCGATCCTTCGGCACCGCCGCCGATCCACGCGTGATTTTCACGAGCGATCCGCCGCTCGCCGAAGCCGACATCATTACGCTCATCCTCACCGGTGTGACCACGCGCGAGTTGACCAACACCGCGACCTCGGGAACGGGCCTTGCGCTCTCGGCCTTGGCGGAGGCTACCGGACTCTCCGAACAGGTACGCCGCTTCGTGCCCAAAAATTCGGTGCTGCGCGATCCGTCGTTTACCTTCACCAGCGATTTTTCAGAGGCCACGGGACGCATCGAAGCCATGGGCGAATTTCAGGCGACGCTGTTTACCGATGCGCTTCGCCTTCGTTTCCTCGGCGCTCCCCAAGCGCGCACGGGTCGCGCGCTGCTCGAGTACCGCAAGGACGATCACGTCTCGTTGCTCATGCGCTACGACAACGAGCACGCCAACGCGTCGTCGCTCGGCGACTGGGGCCTCGATCTTCGCTACCGCTGGGAGAGCGAGTGAAGTTCGTGTTCGTTCTGGTGATCGCGAGCGTTGCGGCCGCCCAGGAATCGGGAGGGGCTTCCGGTACGCCCCCGACGGATCGGAACGAAGTGGCGAGGCCGATCATCGCGGGCGTGGAGTTTTCCGGCGTGCGCGGAGCCGACCTCGGCGCCATTCATGACAACTTGCACATCTCGCCAGGTGACACCGACGATTTTCATGTAGCACCTGGAAATCCGCTGTCACGATCGGCGCTGGCCAAAGTGCTTCGCGCCCTACACCACAGCGGAAAATTTAGCGCGGTGCAGGTGTTCGTGACGCCGGTGGCGGCGGCCGTGCCCGTCGCCGGGTCGATAACACCGGAGCGGGTCACGCTCCTTTTTTCCTGCACGCCGCGGCGGCTGCTCAGCGGCATCGCATTCCAGGGGGTTCGCGCGCTCGAGGAGGCCGTGCTGGTGCGCGCCGCGAACTTGTCTCCAGGTACTGAATATCTACCATCGCGCGCGGCTGCGGCCGCAGAGGCGATTCGCACGGTCTACTTTCGCTCGGGCTATCGGCAAGCGTCGGTGGTGTTGCGTCCGCGCCAGGTTGGCGAGGATGTTAGTTTGGAGGCGGAGGTTCACGAAGGTGAGCCGACCCGCATCACCTCGGTAGCGTTTTTGCCGACCAGTGCGCTGTCGGCGGTTGTCCTTCGCGCCGCGCTCGGATTGGGGCCGGGTGACATTCTGAATTTGGAAGCGCTCGCCGCGGGCGTGCAGTCGCTGCAAGATCGCTTTCGCAAAGAGCGCTACTTGCGCGCCACGGTGAGTGAGCCGCAACTCGAGTTCGTCGACGCGTTGCACGTTCGCGTCCTGTGCAACACGCTGACCGGTCCGCGTGTAACGTTTGTGGTGCGCGGCAACCGTCGTCTCTCCACGCAACTTTTGAAGACCAAGCTCACGGATACCGGCGATGGAGTCCTCGACGAAATTGCCAAGCAAGACCTCGCGGGTCGACTGAGCTCCTTCTACGAAACGATGGGCTTCTTGCACCTCGCGTTTCGCAACGGCGCGCATGGTGCACCCCTTGGCGAAGTGTCTCCCGTGTCGGTGTCGGTGCGTGAAGTTCCCGCGCGAAAGCCTGGCGAGGTGCTCGTCTCCTTCTCGGTCGTCGAGGGAAATCCGCGTCCGGTGGCGGCGCTACACTTCGCCGGCAACACCCGTTTTTCAGAAGCGGATCTGCGCGCGCGCGTGCAGCAAGTGCTTGCGGCGCACCTCGTCGCCGATCCCGACGACACCATCGATCCCGAAACCCTCAACACGCTGGGCGTCATGGGGCGGCTGTATCCGGCACCCAAAGGTCACACTACCGTCGATCCCGAAGCGGTCTACGTGCCGCGTCTTTATCAGCAGGCGTTGCGCAGCATCGAGGATCTCTACAAGAGCCAAGGTTATCTCGATGCGCGCGTGGATCCGCCGCAAATTCGAACCGCGCTCGGCGATCGGTTGAACGTGGAGATCAATGTCAAAGAGGGCGTACAGACGCTGGTGTCGGGGATCAAGATCGTGGATGTCGTTGGAGACATCGCGTCGCTAGGCGTGGGGGAAACAACGCTGCTTCGCTCGGCGCTCTCGACCAAGGTTGGTGAACCGCTACGGTATTACGATGTAACACAGGACGTGGATCGGTTGGCCAAACACTTCGGCCACCTGGGTCACCTCTTCGCGCATGTCGAGGATCGCGAGGAGTTCGACGCGGATCGTCGTCACGCGAAGCTTGTGTTCGCTGTGAACCAAGGGCCCGAGGTGCGCGTCTCGCGCGTGGAGCTACGCGGTTTTCGGCGAACGTCACCCGGTGTGATCAACGATGCGGTGGAGTTGCACGCGGGTGATGTGTTCGATCCGGAAAAACTTTTGCGGTCGCAGCAGGCGCTGATTCAGTCGGCGCTCTTTCTCTCGGCGAGCGTGGTGCCCTCCGATCCCGATGTGGTCGAGAAAGAAAAGGCGGTGGTGGTCACCGTGCGCGAGGATCCGCTCGACTCGATCGAGTGGTACGGCGGTGCCTCGCTGGCCGACGGACCGCGCACGGTCGTGACGTGGGTGCACCAAAATCAGCTCGGGCTTGGGGAGTCGTTTTCCGTGGCCGCCAAGCTGAACTATCCGATCCTTCGCTACTCGGATTCGCTGTGTAATGCGCTGCGGTTCAACACCGTCGGTTCGGGCGGCTGCGTGACGGTGAATCCGCCGCTCGATTTTTTCGAGCGCAAGGTCGACTTCTCCTTCACGCTGCCCCACGCTTACGGCATCAGCCGCAGCCTTTCGTTGCGCGTCGACGTTTTGCACGAACGCGCGATTCGTCCCGCCTATCTCCTCGAGAACGGCGGTGCGTCCTTCACGGTGTCGCTCAACGTCGGTAACTGGCGTGCGCAGCTCCAGCCCGGAGTCGAAGCCGATCAGATCGCGCGCAACGATTCCGCCTTCGGGCTCGATCTTTCGAACGCTACGAACCTCCAGCTCTTTCGCATTCCAGACGGCGTGACGGTTTTGGGCACGCTCGGTGGAAGCCTCATCGCCGACTACCGCGACGACGCCAACAATCCGGGCCGCGGTTTTTTGGGGCAGGTCTCCGCCGAGTTGGATCACGCCTTTTTCGCGCGTCACAATCCGAAGCCCGGCGAGCGTGTGGGTGAACCCTTCGACGTGCAATTCGTGAAGCCGGAGCTGCGGTTGTCGGGCTACATCCCGCTCGGAAAACCCCGCTGGACGCTGGCGCTCTCGGGGCGTGCGGGCGTGGTGGTGAAGCTTTCGCCAACCTCGGAGACCATTTTGCCGAAACGTTTTTACCTCGGCGGATCACAAACACTACGCGGCTTTCACGAGGATCAATTGATCCCGCAAGACCGCCGCGCGGACCTTTCGGCCGAGGTGAAAAATTGTCAACTCTTGATTTCAGGGGCTTCCTGCACGTCGACCGCGCAAGCGCTGGTGCGCGGTCAGCCTATTCCCTCGGAAGGTGGTCAGGCCTTCGGGCTATTCAAGTTGGAATTGCGGTTTCCGATCTTCTCGCTGCTCGACGGAGGCGTGTTCGTCGATGCGGGAAATCTGTGGGTCGATCCACAGCAGGCTTGGGCTGGCCTAGATCAACACACGGTGTTGCAAGTGTTGCGCGAGTTGCGCTGGGCCGTTGGATTTGGCGCTCGGTACCTGACGCCGATCGGGCCGGCGTCGCTGGATCTCGGGATCAATGTTCAGCCGGATCCGTTGCTTGGTGAGGCTCCCTACTATCCGAACATCAGCATCGGGCTCTTTTAGTCGCGCGTCACTTCGTCCACGGTCCCCACGCTGGCGAGGTCACATCCGTGGCCTCCGAAATAAGCATTCGCTGGTTCGAACCATCCGCGGCGTTCATCACGTAAACCGACCAGTGCCCGGGGCGGTTCGATGCAAACGCAGCCAGCCGTCCATTCGGCGCGAAGCTTAAATGCACGTTGTTGCCCTGGTCCTGTGTCAGTCGCACGATCTTTCCGTTGTCAACGCGCACGGTGAAGAGATCGAACACATGCCGCTCGTCACGTGCGGTAAACGCAATCACGTCGCCGCGCGGACTCCAACTCGGCTCCTGATTGTAGTTGCCCTGGAACGTAAGCCGCGTCTGTCCGGACCCGTCAGCGAGCATCACGTAAATCTGCGGCGACCCCGCACGCGAGGAAACGAAGGCGATGCGTTTTCCGTCCGGGCTCCACGTTGGCGAAACGTCGATGCCGAATCCTTCGGTGAGCCGCTTCACATTCGAGCCGTCCGCGTTGGCGACGTAGACGTGCGTGTCGCCCTGTTCACTCAGCGTGAAGGCGAGCCGCGTTCCGTCGGGAGAAAACGCGGGGCCCGTGGCGAGATCGCCGCGCGCGACCAGGCTCTGCACTGCGCGCGAAGCGACGTCAACGCGAAAGAGCCCCGGAGCGCCGCCGCGGTAACTGGTAAAGGCCAACGCACGGCCGTTGGCATTCCAAGTGGGCAAGAGGTTGAGGCCGCCGGTGGCCACGCGATCGGCGCCGTCACCGTCGTAGTCGGCCACCACGATCTCTTTTCCCGAATTGGCCGTTGCACGAACGAACGCCAGGCGTGTGCGAAACGGGCCCGATTCGCCGGTGAAGTGTTTCAACAGATCGTCGGCGATGCTGTGGGCAACGACGCGGGCAAGCTCGCGATTGGGCGCGGTGTACTCCTTGCGCAGATCTTCGTTGCCGAGCGTGACGTTGAAGAGACGAATTTCGACTTTCAACTTTCCGCTGGCGTCGCCGCTGACCAGCGCTTTGACCAGCCCGTCCGCGCCCACCGCGGTCCATTTCGAAAAGTCGATCGTCGCCGCCGTGAAACCTTCACGCTTGGAATTGGCGAGGAAGGATTTGCGATCGAGCAGCTGAAAGAGGCCGCTCACGGCGAGATCGTTGTCGAGCACCTTGGCCACGATGGTCGCTGCCGATTGCGTGGCGTCGTTGCCAGAGACGGAGAAGCCCGCCACGGCCAACGGATAGGGTTTGAAGTTCGCACCGGAGATGTCGAGGTGCATTCGATCGGCCCGCGCCAAACTTGCGAAAATGACAAGTGACGAAAAAACGAGAATTTTAGGGATTGAAGTCAATTTCGATTCCGTCCTTGCGTACGGCGTCGCGAATGTCCGTCGGCGGTGGGGGAAGATGGGCCTTGCGAAGCGCGGATTCAACCGCTTCGTCGAAGAGATGGTTGCCGGAAAATTTCGAGATCTTGTGGCTTACGATTGTCCCGTCAGCGCCGACCCAGAAGATGACTTCGGTCTTCAAGTACATCCGTTCGCGCTCGCTGATGACGTTGGGGACGACGTAGTGCTGCTTCACGGCCTCGAGGATCGCAGCACCGTAAGCGTCGGTTTCTTCGCTGCGCGTGACGTCGCCGTAAACCGAACCCGTTCGCTGGCCTTCGGCTTCGTAAGCGGTGGGCGTGGTGGCCGCGGATTTCGGTGCGGTGACTGGCGACGGATGCGGCGGCGCTTTCACCTGCGCGAGCGCTTCGGCCATGCGTTGCGAGAGCGATTTTTCCGGAACGTGCGGCGCGGGCACCGAGACCGCGGTGGGATGCGCGGGCATCGGCGGTGGAACCACGGCGGGCATTGGCACCGCGCGTGTCGGCGGCGCGGGAGGCGGCGTCACCTTGTGCGGCAACTGCTCCTTGGGTGCCGGTGCACCGAGCGCGACGAGATGTGCTTGCAGAAATTTTCGCGGCGTGGGCGACGGCGCGTAGAGCGTGTAAGTCAGCGCACCACCGAAGACCGCCGCGTGCACGGCGATCGACGCGACCACACCGCGCAGCGTTCCGACGCGCGGACGCGCTGTGAGCGCGCTCTCGTGCGTACTCGCCGTCGCTGGGAGCAGCCCATCGGCGGTATGGGCCATCAGCGTTCCGCCCGCCCGCTGCCCGGATCCGTGATCATGCCGAGGCTCTCGATACCCGCGCGTTTGGCCACGGCCATGAAGTCCACCACCACGCCGTAGGGAAGGCTGCGGTCGGCGTGAAGATAAAGTTCCTTGTCGTGCTGCAATCGCGTGTTGCTCTGAAGTTTCGATTCGAGATCGTCGTAACGCAGCTCGGTGTCACCTAGAAAAATTCGCCGCGTCTTGTCGATGGTGAGTACCAACTTCTCTTCGCTGTGCTCCATCTGCGACGCGCGCGCTTGCGGTAAATCGACGCGCACGCCCGACTGAATCAGCGGCGCGGTGACCATGAAGATGATGAGCAACACCAACATCACGTCGACCAGCGGCGTGATGTTGATCTCCGAGAGCGAGGGCCGCCCGTCGCCTTTTCCAGAGGAGAACGCCATTTTCTTTAAGCGGCCTTCTTGAAAAAATGTCGTTTGATGATGTTCAAAAAGTCAGCGGAAAAATTGTCCATCTCGTTGCCGAGAAGGCGAATGCGGGCGTTGAAAAAGTTGTAGGCCACGACGGCGGGGATCGCGGCGAAGAGGCCGACGGCGGTGGCGATGAGCGCTTCGGAAATTGGCCGCGCCACGGTGGCCAGGTTGGCGTTGCCCTGCTGATAGATGTCGTGGAAGGCGCCCATGATGCCCCACACCGTTCCGAAGAGTCCGACGAACGGCGACGCCGAAGCCACGGTGGCCAGGAACGGCACGGTTTGCTCGAGGTGCGCCATCTCCGCGTTGGCGGCGCGTTTGAGTGCGCGCTCGACGTTTTCGAATCCGCCGAGCTGCTCGTGCATGCTGGTGTCGCTGGCATTTCCGGTACCCGTGGTCACTTTGGAAAGCTCGACGTAGCCTGCGCGAAAACAGTTGGCGATGGGGCTGACCGGAAGGCCTTCGGCGGCGGTGTAGATGGCGTCCAGGCGCTTGCTGCGCCAGAACGTTTCGAGGAAGCCAACCGACTGTGCGCCCGCTTGGCGCAGATGAAGAAGTTTGCGGACGATGATGGCCCACGAAGCGATCGAAGCCGCGGCGAGGATCAAGAGCACGCCGACCACGATGGGCCCGCCATGGGTCACGATTTCGAGATAGTTGAGGCCCTCGGCGAAGATCGGAATCATGCGGTTCTCCTGGACTTTCTAGAGTGTCGTCTCTAGCACACTTGAATAGACGGAGGCGATGCGCGTCTTATGCAAAGACGTTCAACAAGCGAGGAGACGCTAATGATCCGGCCAACCGTTTTCCTGATCGTCGTTGTCGCGCTGGCGGCTTGTGGGCCTGGCCTTTCCGCGCCCGCGGATCTCTCGCTTCTCTGGACCTTTGGCGGAAAATCTTGCGCAGCCGCTGGCGTGGCCACGGTGCACGTCACCATTCCGGGCGAGGTTGAACGCAACGTGCCGTGCGTCTTCGGCGGTGTCGAAGGCGTGAAGCTCACCGACTTCGCGCCGGGATCGTACTTCGTTGCGCTCGATGCATTCGATGCCGCGGGAAATGAAACGTACAGCGACTCGGCCAACGTCATCGTTCGATCGGGAAGCGAAAACGTCAACGCGGTCGACCTTATGACGACGGCGCAAGCGCAGGTGGAATTGCGCTGGTCCTTTGCGGGGCTTTCGTGCGCCGAAGCGCAAGTCGATCAGGTGCGCGTGGATTTCGGCGGCGGCCCAGTGACGGTGGTTTGCCACGGTACGGGACTCGACGGCGGTGACTTCACGACGGCGCCGGGCGCGTTCACCGCGCACGTGGCAGGGCTACGCGGAGGCAGTGTTGTTTACAACGGCGCGGTGAACGTAAACGCGCCGGCGAACGCCAACTCGACCTACACGGTCGATCTCGCGGGGACCGTGTCGGGCGCGTTGGAATTCGACTGGACCTTCGGTGGCAAGGCGTGCGTTGCGGCGGCCGTGGAAAAAGTCAGCTTTCGTTTGAGTCGCGTCAACGCGGATGGAACGCGGACGCTCAGCGATGCGCAGACGTTCAACTGCGGCGATCTGGGGGCGCGCTACAACGCGCTGGACGCCGGACGTTATGCGGTGGATGCGCAAGGAATCGCAACGAGTGGTGCGACGAGTTTCAGCGGATCGTTCTTGCTACCGGTCGCAGCGGGTGTGAGCTTGAAAAGTGCGATCGATCTGCAAGCGGGCGCGGGGCACTAATTTTCACCACAGTGACACCGTGCTAAACGAGCTTCGTGGCCGAGCGTGATTTATCCATTGGCGTTTTCGACTCCGGTGTTGGCGGACTGACCGTCCTTCGCGCGTTGCACGAGCGGCTTCCGCGAGAGCACACCGTCTATCTTGGCGACACCGCGCGCGTTCCCTATGGCACCAAATCGGCCGCCGTGGTGGAGCGCTATGCGCTGGCCAATGCGCGTTTTCTGGAACGTCAAAATATCAAGTTGTTGGTGATCGCTTGTAATACCGCCTCGGCCGAGTCGTTGCCGGCGCTGCAGCGGACATGTCGCGTGCCGGTGATCGGTGTGATCGAGCCGGGCGCCAAGGCGGCTGCCGTGAAAACGCGCGGACGCATCGCGGTACTTGGAACACCCGGAACCATCGCTTCCGGTGCCTACCAGCGCGCGTTGGCCGCAGCCGTGCCGAATGCCGAAGTGATTGCGCTGGCCTGTCCGCTCTTTGTGCCGCTAGCCGAAGAGGGCTGGACCGATGGCGCCGTTCCCGAACTGGTAGCAGAACGCTACCTCGGAACATTGCGCGGTCAGGTCGACACGGCGGTCCTCGGATGTACGCACTACCCACTGCTTTCAGGCGTCATTGCGGCGACGCTTCCCGGGACGACGCTGATTGATAGCGCGCACGCCACGGTTGAAACGGTGGCGGAGCTTCTGGCCGATCGATCGCTTGCGCGAACTGCGTCCACCACTGCAACGCGCCGCTACTTCGTCACCGATGTGCCCGCGACGTTCGATCGCGTGGCTGCCCGATTTTTGGGCGTGGAGCCGGAATCGGCTGAGCAGGTCGATATTCTGGTCTAGGGCGCATGCGCGCGGACGCGCGCTAAAACATCCCCTTGAACCACTCCATCACGCGGTCTTTAAGAAACCCCGCCGTGAACGCCCGAGGCTGATAGTAGCGCCCGTCCTGCTGCCGCGCACCGTAGAGAAGAAGTCCCACGCCCGTGGCGTACTGCGGGCTCTTCACCACGTCGACCAGGCCGCCCACGCCGCGCGGCAAGCCGCGTCGCACCGGGAGCCCGAGCACTTCTTCGGCCATCTCGCCCATGCCCGCCAGCAGCGTCGATCCGCCCGTGATCACCACGCCCGAGGCCAGCATCTCGTTGAGGCCGCACTTTTCGATCTCTCGGTGCACCAGCTGGAAAATCTCTTCGATGCGCGGCTCGATGATCTCGCACAAGATCTGTCGCGAGAGCATGCGCGGCGCGCGTCCGCCCACGCTGGGGACTTCGATCGGTTCGTCCTTGTCGATGAGTGACGCTACCGCGCAACCGTACCGTTGCTTAATGCGTTCGGCGTCCGGCACCGGAGTGCGCAGACCTACCGCGATGTCGTTGGTGAGGTGGTTGCCGCCGAGCGGAATGACGCTGGTGTGGCGGATGGATCCGTTGTGAAAGACCGCCAGATCGGTGGTGCCGCCGCCGATGTCGACGAGCGCCACGCCGAGCTCCTTCTCCTCGTCGGCGAGCACCGCTTCCGCGCTGGCCAACGGTTCGAGCACCACCGCGGCCACGGAGAGCCCGTTGCGCTCGGCGCACTTGGCGATGTTTTGCGCCGAGGAGACCAACGCGGTCACGATGTGCACGCGGGCCTCGAGGCGGATGCCGCTCATGCCCAGCGGTTCGCGAATGCCGTCCTGCTCATCGATGATGAACTCTTGCGGCATGACGTGCAGGACCTGCCGGTCTTGCGGGATGTTGATGGCCCGCGCGGCGTCGAGGACGCGGGCGATGTCGCTTGGGCGGACCTCTTTTTCTTTGACCGCCACCACGCCCTGGCTGTTGAAGCCCTTGATGTGGCCGCCGGCGATTCCGGCGTAGACGCTGGTGATCTCGCAGCCGGCCATGTGCTCCGCTTCCTCGATGGCGTGCTTGACCGCGTCCACGGTTGCTTCGAGGTTGATGACCACGCCCTTGCGCAAGCCGCGCGAGGGGTGCGTGCCGATGCCGATGATGTCGATGCCGCCTGGCGTGACCTCTCCGACGATGGCGCAGATCTTCGTGGTCCCGATGTCGAGGCCTACGATCAGCTCGCCCTTCTTCGACATGAATCCTCCTTCAAGGTTTGAAACAAGTCCGTTAGAAAATGAATCGTAACCGTTCAGTCCGTCATGGCCGGGCTTGACCCGGCCATCCACGAGGATTTCGATGCGCGTGGATGGCCGGCTCTTCGGCCGGCCATGACGACTGATGGGCCGGACTGAACGGATACAATGAATCTAGATTCAAAAATTGAAATCATCGTTCAAGCCGATCCGTCGCGGCGAAGCGCACCGCCACCCAGCTGGGGCGCGTGCGGTTGTCCAGATCGATGGTTATGGCGTGCGCGCCGCGGCGTTTGAGCTCGGTACGCAGGCGAGCGAGTCGGTCCAGTTTGGTGCGCAGGTCGTCCCGCGTCCCGACGCGCACTTCGGCGCCATCGTCCGCGATCACCAAGGTAAGGGCGCGTTCCTCCTCGACGCGGACCTCGGCCAGCGCGGCGTCCTTCTCCAGGCCACTGGCGGTGTAGGTGGCGATGGCCGAGAGTGCTTCACCCAAGATGGCCGCTGCGTCTTTCGGATTTTCTTCCCACCGCGCGCGGGTCAGGCCGCTTCCCGAAATGATTGGCACGTCGATGGTGTCGCCGGGTTGCGCGCGTTTGACCAGCGTGCCCGCGGCGTCGACGAAGTAGAGGCCGCCTAAATTGACCAGCGCCACCGGCGCATATTCGCGAACCGTGAGTTCCACCGCATTCGGAAAGCGGCGCGCCGCGTGGATGCTCGCGATCCAGGGATGGCGCTCGGCGCCGCGGCAAGCGGATGCGAGATCGACTTTGAAAAGGTTGGTGCCCGGCGTGAGGCCGGCCAGCGCGCGAATTTCGTTGGCGTCGACGCGGTGGGTGCCGAGGACGCGCACTTCGGCGAGCGCTAAGCGGGGCGAAGTGACCGCCCACTTCTGTGCCCTCGCCGCGCCGGTGAACAGCGCACCAGTGACGACCAGCGTCAACGCGCCACGGAGCGTCCACAATGCGGCCATGCGCCACGCCTTGCGCCGCTCCGCGATGCGCTCGGCCGTGGGCGTGCGGCGCCGATTTTTCCGGGACCACTTCACGTCAGAAGCCGCTCCGTATAGTTGTGGGCACTGTTGGGTGGTTGGCAATCAAAAAAGGGGGGACGCGAGGTACCACAATTTCCCGGTTCATTGCACAACCTCGATCAATTCACTCGGAAGCGGTGGGTCGAAAGTGCCCAGGAGCTTCACTTCCGGTCGCAGCGTGACGCCGAAACGTGTCTTCACCTCGCGCTGCGCGAGCGCCATCAGCGCCACCACGTTGCGCGCGTAAGCGCCCCCGGTGTTGACAATCCAGTTGGCGTGCTTCTCGGAAATTTGCGCGCCGCCTTCGCTCCTGCCCTTGAGTCCGCAGCGCTCGATAAGCTGGCCCGCGAATTCGCCGGGCGGATTCGCGAATACGCTGCCAGAGTTGGGCAGGGTGAGCGGCTGCGTTCGTTTGCGGTATTCGCGATCCGCTTCGACCGCGCGTCCGCTGGCTTCGATTTCGCTCGGCGAACCCTGGCGAAGGTTGAGTCGCACGCGGGTGACGATGCCGCCGGGGGGCAGCATGCTTCTGCGGTAGGCGAATCCCAATGCGCTGGCGTTTAGCCAAGTAGCGCCGCGCGCAGTCGTGATCTCGACAGCGTCCACCACGCTGGCCATTTCGCCCGCGCGCGTGCCCGCGTTCATGGTCACCATGCCACCGAGCGTCCCGGGAATGCCAGCGATGAACTCCGCACCAACAAGGCCCAGCTCTTTGCAAAGCTGAGCAATTCGTCCGGAAGATGTCGCTGCGCCAAAAGTAATGCGAACGTGATCGATTGTATCACGGATCAATTCAGTATCGTAATCTGAGAATCCAATACCTAATCGCAGCACGCAACCGTCGACACCGCCGTCGCCGACGATGCAGTTGGCGCCACCGCCGAGCGGGACGACGGCGATTTTTTCTTCGGCGCAGAGCTGGAGTGTGGCGATCAGCGCGGCGGAATCGTTGGGCCGAACGAAGAAACGCGCTGGTCCGCCCACGCGCACGCTGGTCCGCGCCGCGAGCGGATAATTTTCGGCGACTTCACAGCCGGCTGCGCGCAGTCGTTCCGCAACCGTCACGCCGGATCTCGAACCTTGCGCAAGAGCGCGAGCACTTCGTCCGGGACGTTGGTGATGTCCCCGGCGCCCAGCGTCAACACCAGATCGCCCGCTCGCACACACGCCGCCAGCGTTTGCGCCAAATTGACGCGCGAGGAAAAACGCGCGTCGCGGTGGCCGTGCGCACGAACCGCTTCGAAGAGGCCGCGGCCGGAAACACCGTCGAGCGGTGCTTCGCCAGCAGCGTAGATGTCGGTGAGTAACACGCAGTCGGCGTCGTTGAAGGAGGTGGCGAAGTCGCCGAGCAGCTGTTGCGTGCGTGAATAGCGGTGCGGTTGAAACGCCACCACCAGCCGGCGATCGAACGAGCGACGTGCGCCGGCCAGCGTGGCGCGAATCTCCGCGGGATGGTGACCGTAATCGTCGACGATGGTGATGCCGCCCTCTTCGCCGCGCACCGTGAACCGCCGCTGTACGCCGCTGAAGGAGGCCAACGCTTCGGCTGCCGTGACGAAAGAAATGCCGAGCTCCTCCGCGACAGCCAGAGCGGCCAGCGCGTTTTGCGCGTTGTGCTCGCCGACCATGCCGAGTCGAACGTCGCCGAGCGCTTTTCCACTGCGCAGCGCCGTGAAGGTCACCCCGAATGGCGAGAGCCGCACGTTGTCAGCGCGCCAATCGGCCTGCGCATTGAGGCCGTACGTGACCACGCGTTTGTCGATGCGCGGGAGGAGTGTTTGCACCACGGGGTGATCGCTGCACAACACCGCCAGCCCGTAGAACGGCACGCGGCTCACGAACTCGACGAACGCATCGTGCAGCCGCGACAGTTCGCCGTAGTGATCGAGATGTTCCGGATCGATGTTGGTGATGACCGCGATGGTCGGCGTGAGCTTCAAAAAGCTGCCGTCCGATTCGTCGGCTTCCACCACGATCAGATCGCCCTTGCCAAGCTTGGCGTTGCTGCCGAGCGCGTTGAGTTTGCCGCCGACCACCGCCGTGGGATCGAGGCCCGCGTGCGCGAGGACAGTGGCCACGAGCGAGGTGGTGGTTGTTTTTCCGTGCGACCCGGCGACCGCCACGCCGACCTTGAGGCGCATCAGCTCGGCCAGCATCTCCGCGCGTGGAATCACCGGCACACCGCGGGCGCGCGCGGCACGCACTTCGGGATTGTCGCGCTGGACGGCACTCGAGGTGACCACAACGTCCACATCGTCGGCCACGTTTTCGGCGCGGTGGCCGACCGCAATTTTTCCACCGAGTCCGCTGAGGCGGCGCGTCACGTCGGAGTCGCGCAGATCGCTGCCGCTTACGCGGTAGCCCAAGTTGAGCAGGAGCTCGGCGATTCCGGACATGCCGATCCCGCCAATGCCGACGAAGTGAACGAAGACTTTGCGGTTGCGAAACATTTACGCACTTCCCTTTTTTGCTTTCGGCAACGGCTTGTCGCGTCCTTCGCGCACCAATCGCGCGATGCAGAGCTCGACGCAGACGTCGGCGATCTCTTTGGCGGCTTGCGGCCGTCCCAGCGTTCCCGCGGCGCGTTCCATCTGTCGGCGCAGCGTATCGTCGGTGATCAGCGCGCGGATTTCAGTGGCCAGTCGCTCGGGTGTCAATTCCTGCTCAGCAATCATCACCGCCGCGCCAGCGTCGACGAGCGCCCGCGCGTTGACGGTTTGGTGGTCGTCTGCCGCGAACGGGAAGGGCACCAAGATCGACGCGCGCTTGCAGGCGGTCAGCTCGGCGAGCGTGGTGGCGCCGGCACGACACACGACTAAATCCGCACGCGCATAGACGCCGCTCATGTCGGAGATGAAAGCGTTCACCTCCGCGGAGATGCCACTTTTGGCATAGCGCTCGGCAATGGCGTTGCGATCGCTGTCGCCGGTCTGGTGCATGACAAAAAGTCGATCGCGCAGATCCGTGAGCAACTCGAGGGCGCCCGCCACGCGATCGTTTAGGACATGCGCCCCTTGCGATCCGCCGGTGATGAGGATCGTGAAGCGGTCCGCGGACGCGGTGGGGTGCGGCTTCAGATAGTTGTCGAGAAAAGCGCGGCGAATGGGATTGCCGAGCAAATAAATACGGCCGCCTGCGAGGCGACGGCGCGCCTCCTCGAAGGCGATGAAAGTCGCGCGCGCAAAGTGGCCCAGCACGCGGTTGGTGAAGCCGGGCAGCGCGTTCTGCTCTTGAATCGCGGTGGGAATGCGCAAGAGCCATGCGGCCAGCACGACCGGACCGCTGGCATAACCACCGACGCCGACCACCACGTCGGGATCGAATTTTCGCAAGATGCGCATCGACGCAAAAAGCGCGCGCGGTAACTTGAGGAGCCCGGCCAAAAATCCGGAGAGCCCTTTTCGTTTGAGACCAACCGCGTCGATCAGCTCGAGTGGAAATCCCGTTTGCGGCAACACTTTCGATTCCAAACCGCGCGCGGTGCCGACGAAGAGCACGCTATTTTGCGGATGGCGCGTGACGACTTCTTCCGCCAGCGCGATGCCCGGAAAGAGATGGCCGCCTGTACCTCCTCCGGCGATGAGCATTCTCATCGTGCCCCCGTTGGCGCGCGCAGGTATCCGCCCGGCCCGCTGCTCACCGAGAGCAAAAGTCCCACCACCGCCATCGACACCACCAGCGAAGTTCCGCCGTAGGAGAGAAAAGGCAGCGCCATTCCTTTGGTCGGCAGAAGTCCCATCGACATGCCTGCGTTCACCAGCGTCTCCAGACACAAGAGTGCCGTAAGACCAACCGCAAGGTAAGCCCCGAACGCATCGGGCGCGGCGCGCGCGGCGCGCAGTCCACGCCAGGCCAGGAGAAGGAAGAGCGCCACCACCATGGCAATGCCGAAGAGCCCGGTCTCTTCGCCGATGATCGGCAGAATGAAATCGGTGTGCGCAGCGGGAAGATAAAAAAGTTTTTGGCGACTCTCTCCGAGTCCCTGTCCGGTGAGTCCACCGCTGCCGATGGAGATAAGCGCTTCGTGCACTTGGTACCCGACGCCGGTGGGATCGGCGTCGGGATGCAGAAAAGCGAGGAGGCGACGCAGTCGGTAGGGCGCGTAGATTACGAGCAACACCACGGGCGGCACCGCGAGCAACACGGTCAGCACAAGATGCGAGAGCCGCGCGCCAGCGACGAAGAGAAGGGCCCAAGTCAGCGCGGCGACGGAGAGCGTGGTGCCGAAATCGGGTTGCAGCATCAAGAGTCCGATCAAAACAAGCGTGATCAGTGCGTGCGGCAGAAAGCCGGTTCGGAAATCGCGCACGGTGTCGCCCTTTTTGGCGAGCGAGCGGGCGAGAAAGAAGACCAGCGCGACCTTAGCCAGCTCGCTTGGCTGAAACGTGAGCGGACCGATGTGCAGCCAGCGTCGCGCACCGCCAGCGACGTGGCCGAGACCGGGCACGCGCACGAGGATGAGCAGGACGATCGAAAAGAAGAGGAGCGGCACGGCGGTCCATTCGAGACGGCGGTAGCCGATGCGTGTCAGCATCCAAAGGAGCACGAGGCCGAAGGCTGCGGCGCCGGCTTGGCGTTTCAGAAAGTAGGCGCCATCGCCGAGTCGTGCCGAGGCGTAGTTGGCGCTGGCCGAATAGACCATGAGGATGCCAAAGGCGGTGAGCATCAGCGCCGCGGCCAGGAGCCAGCGATCGGAGCGGCCGCGTGTGATCATTCTGCAGCCAGGGCGCGGACCAGCGTTTTGAAAACGTTGCCGCGATGTTCGAAGTGATCGAATTGATCGTAGCTGGCGCAGGCGGGCGAGAGCAGGACGACGTCGCCCGATTTGGCGTTGGCGTGGGCGCGCGCCACGGCGGTGCTGAGCGCGCCGCACGATTCGATGGGGACGATTCCGTCGAGCGCGCGCGCGATGTTGGGCCCGTCTTCACCGATGACGTAGATGGCGACTACCCGTCCGGGCAGTAGTTGTCGCAGCGGCTCGTAGGGAGATCCTTTGCCGCGGCCGCCGAGGATCAGGTGTACGCCGCGATCGAACGCGGACAGCGACTTTTCCACGCTGTCGATATTCGTCGCTTTGGAGTCGTTGATGAATTCGATGCCGCCGATCGTGGCCACCTGTTCCAATCGGTGCGGAAGTCCCGGATACGTCGCTAGGCCGCGCTGGAGGCCGCTTGGCGAGGCTCCGAGCTCGCGTGCGAGGAGAATCGCCGCCATCGCATTTTCGCGGTTGTGCGCACCTCGAAGCGCTTTGGATGACACGGTGAAGCGTTCGCCAGCAGCGGTAATGAGTGTACCGGCGTCGTCGCGAAGGTCTTGGCCTGCGAAGAAAAGCACGCGCGCGCGACGGTCGTGTGCGAGCGCTGCCACGGCGGGATCGCCCGCGTTGAGGATGGCGGCGTCGCGCTCGGTCTGCCGCGCGAAAATACGCGCTTTGGCGGCGATATAGTCCGCGATAGAGGCGTAGCGATCGAGGTGATCGGGCGTGATGTTGAGAACCGCGGCCGCGCGCGGCGCCAGCGTTTCGCACGTTTCCAATTGAAAGCTAGACAGCTCGCACACCACGGCGTCGACGCGTTCGCCCGAGAGCGCCAACGTGGAAAGCGGTGTCCCCAGATTTCCGCCGGCGAAGACGCGTTGGCCGCTTTCTTGGAGGAGGTGTGCAGTCAGCGCGGTGGTGGTGGATTTGCCGTTGGTGCCGGTGATGCCTGCGAGTGGCGGGGCGTTTTTTTCGGCGGAAAGAAATTGCCACGCCAACTCGATCTCGCTCCAGATTGGTACGCCTGCGCGCCGCGCTGGTTGCAATGCTTCGAGGGCCAACGCAACACCGGGGGAGAGCACAATCAGATCCGCTTGGCGCAACTTCTCCACGTCGTGGCCACCGAGATCCCAGCTGGTCACCGCGTCGTTGAGCTCGGCGCGAATCGTCGCCAGCGTCTGGGCGGATCGACTGTCGGTCACGTGAACACGCGCACCCGCGCCGGAAAGCAGACGCACCGCGGACACACCACTCTTGCCGAGCCCGACCACCGCAACTTGGCGTCCGCTCCAGTTCATCGCAGCTTGAGTGAAGCCAACGCCACGCCGGCGGCCAAGATCGAGAGAATCCAAAACCGCACCACGACCTTCTGCTCCGGCCAGCCCAGCAATTCGAAGTGGTGGTGAATCGGCGCCATCTTGAAGATGCGTTTACCGCGCCACTTAAAAGAAGCCACTTGAAAGATTACACTCAGTGCTTCAACGAGAAAGAGTGCGTGAACCAGCGTCGACTCCAGTTCGTTCTTGGTGAGCAGTGCAAAAGCGCCCAGCGCGCCGCCCAGCGCTAGGGAGCCGATGTCGCCCATGAAGACCGACGCCGGATTGGAGTTGAACCAGAGAAAGGCAATGCCAGCGCCGACCAGCGCCGCTGCACCGACGGCGAGCTCCTGACCGCCGGGGACCGAGGCCACGCCCAGGTAGCGGGCCAGATCGAAACCGCGAATGGTGACGGAAGCGACGTAGCTGAGCGCGAGCCAAACGGTGGCGGAGATGGTGACCGTACCCATGGCCAGCCCGTCGAGGCCGTCGGCCAGGTTCACGGCGTGTGAAGTTCCCACAATGACGATCCAGCCGAAGGCCACGTACCACCAGCCGAGGTGCGGGTGAAAGTGGCGTAGCGGCACGAAGGGCGCGGTGAGTGCCGAGTCGATGAGCAGCCGCGCGTGCAGAAACGGAAAGCTGGCGTGCGCGGTCCACTCGGTGAAGAGGCCGAAGATGACCGCGAAGTAGATTGCGGTCTGCCAGGCGATTTTGAGGCGGCCGGGCAGGCCTTTGGAGTTGCGCTTGGAGAGCTTGAGCCAGTCGTCGGCGAAGCCGATGCCGCCGAATCCGAGGGTGAAGATAAGCAGCGCCCACACGCGCAAGCTGCGCAGATCGGCGAAGAGAAAGACGGCCAGGGTAAAGGCAGCGAGAAGAAGTCCGCCGCCGAGCGTGGGTGTCTCTCTTTTTCGCTGATGCGTGTCGGGTGTGTCTTCGCGAACGTTGGAGATACCTTTTTGTTGGAAGCGCAGCCAGGCGATGTACGGCGCGCCGAAGACGATGCCGACCACGAGCGCGACGAGGCCTGCCGCGAGAATGCGGAAGGACGGGTAGCGCAGCACGTTGAAGAAGGGGTGGTCGCCGGCGCCGAGGAGGAGATAGAGCATTAGGCCGTCCCTCGTTTCGCGAGCGCTTGTTCGAGTGCGTCGCTGACGCGTTCGAGACGCATGCCGCGCGAGCCTTTCACGAGGATTACATCGCCGTCGTGGACGCGTTCGCGGACCCAAGTCGCGGCCGCCGTCGGATCGGCGGTTTCAAAAATCGCGTCGCGTGACAATCCAGCGGCGCGTGCGCCCTCGGCGGTGGCGCGCGATCGGTCGCCGAATGCTGCGAGCTGCACCACGCCACGCGCAGCCGCCTCGGCACCCAGCGCGCGGTGGAGATCGAGCTCGGTTGGTCCCAGCTCCAACATGTCGCCGAGCACCGCGATGGCGCGCGCGCCGGGGCGGGCGTTGCACAAGTCGGCGAGTGTTTGAAGTGCCGCGGACATGCTTCCCGGATTGGCGTTGTAGCAGTCGTCAAGCAGCGCACCGCCGCCGGACACCGGGACCAGACGCATACGCCGTCCAACTCCGCGCGCCAGCGGAAGTGCAGCGGCGATGGCCTCGGGAGAAATTCCGAGTGCGAGGCCGACGGCCCACGCGCCACAGGCGTTCATGGCGTTGTGCGCACCGAAGAAGGCGAGCGGCACTTCCCAGGTGCGGCCCGCATGAGCGATGCGTGCCAGCGTTCCGTCCGCACGCAGTGTGGTTTCCACCAGCCGCACCATGGCGTTGGGTGCCGTACCAAAGGTGAGCGCGCGAACGCCCGCGCGCTTCGCCTCCCGTCCAATCAATGGATCGTCCGCATGGACCGCCGCTGGTGCACCGCGTGGCAGTCCACGAAAAAGTTCGCCTTCTGCTTCCGCCACCAATTCGATGGTCCCTAGCCCCTCGAGATGCTCCGCGGCCACACTCGTCAAGATGCCCACGGCGGGCTCAGCGATCGTGCACAGTCGCGTGACTTCGCCGGGATGGTTCATGCCCATCTCGATGACGGCGTACCGGTGCTCCGGCGTCAGTCGGAGGAGCGTGAGCGGAACGCCGATTTCGTTGTTGAGGTTGCCCGCCGTTTTAAGTGTGAGCCCTTGGGTGCCGAGCACGGCGGCGATCATTTCTTTGGTTGTGGTCTTTCCATTAGAGCCACCGACGCCGACGACAGGCATGTCGAATCGCCGGCGGTGAAAATGGGCTAGCGCACCGAGCGCAACGAGCGGATCGTCGACCGCGATGAGCGCGAAGGCATCCGGGGTTTTCAGCGACAACGCGCGATCATGCCGCACCAGCGATCCCGCGGCGCCGGCGGCAGCGGCTGCTTGAACGAAATCGGCGCCGTCGAATCGCTCGCCACGGAGGGCGACAAAGAGAGAGTTCGGCGCAATCGCGCGCGTGTCGGTGGTGACCGACGCAAAATCGCGCGCCGTTCCACGCACCAGCCGTCCGCCGGTGGCACTTATCATTTCGTCAAGTGTGAAAGTCGCGCTCACGGGCGCACCTGCACGCGTCTCATCATGGCCCAAAGAAATCCCCTCCCCCTTGACGGGGGAGGGTCAGGGTGGGGGTGCACATCGCTGGCACTCAGTCTCGGCCCCCCCTCCCTAGCCCTCCCCCGCAAGGGGGGGAGGGGAAACGGGAAGAATTCCCTCCCCCGCAAAGGGGGGAGGGGAAACGGAGTGTTCCTTTCGCTAAGTCTCACGGGTGCACCTCGCGCAGCGCCGCGGCGGCTTCTTCGCGATCATCGAAGTGCAATTTCTCGTCGCCGATGATCTGGTAGTCCTCATGCCCCTTGCCCGCGATCAGCACGGCGTCCCCGCGCGCCGCGGCGGCGATGGCAAGTCGAATGGCCGCGCGACGATCGGGCTCCACCATGTAGCCATCCTGCGCGCGTGCGCTCCCCGGCGAAAGGAGCGCGCGACCAGCCGTTTGGACGCCCGGTAGGATCGCTTCGATGATCGCGCCGGGCTTCTCATGGCGAGGATTGTCGCTGGTCACGATGGTCACGTCGGCCGCCGTGGCCGCGGCGTTTCCCATGAGCGGACGCTTGCCGCGATCGCGATCGCCGCCACAACCGAAGACGCACACGATGCGGCGCGCGCCGAGATCGCGAAGGGTGCCGAGTGCTTTTTTGAGCGCGTCGTCCGAGTGTGCGTAGTCCACAAACACCGCGCGCCCGGTGGCATCGGGCACACGCTCCAACCGTCCCGGCACGCCGCGCAACGTCGCCGCGCCGCGCAGGACTGCTGCAAGTGGTAGTCCTGCGGCGAGGCCCAGCCCCGTTGCGCTCAAAAGATTTTCCACGTTGTACGCACCGATCAGCGCCAGCGAAAAGGGCGCGCTGCCGAACGGCGTGTGCAGTGCGCCGCGCGTTCCGCCGAGCGAAAGCTCGGTGGCCTCCGCGCAGAGATCCCACGGACGATTTTCGCCGTGCCGCGTGGCGCGCCAAACGCGCCGTCCGCCGGAGGTTAGTTCGTCGGCAAGTCGTCTGCCAAAATGATCATCGACGTTGATCGTCAAAGGCGCAGCCGCGTCGGTCAGCTCCCAAAAGAGTCGCGCCTTGGCTGCGAAGTAGGCCTCTTCAGTACCGTGAAAATCGAGGTGATCGCGTGTGAGATTCGTGAACGCCGCGCCGGCAAAGGTGCAGCCGGTGACGCGATCTTGTGCCAGCGCGTGCGAGCTGATTTCCAGCGCGGCCAGCTCGACGCCGGCATCGGCCATGGCTGCGAGTGTCGCTTGCAGGTCGGGCGCTTCGGGCGTGGTGTGCGGTGCGGGGATGTGTTGGTTGGCGAAACGGTACGCGATGGTGCCCATCACGCCCACGTTGCGAGAAGCCGCGGTGGCCATCGCTTCCACGAGGTAGGTCGTGGTGGTTTTCCCATTCGTGCCGGTGACCCCGAGGAGCTTCATCCGCGTCGCCGGTTGGCCAAAAAAAGTTGCGGCGCAGATTCCGAGCGCGCGCCGTGCGGGACGCGCGTGCAAAACGGTCGCGCCCTCAATGTCGAGCGGCGATTCGGCGAGCACGGCAACCGCTCCACGCTCGACGGCGGCAGCGGCGAAACGTGCGCCGTCCGCGGCTTGACCAGGCAGCGCGAAAAAGAGTGCGCCCGGTTGCACGCGACGCGAGTCGTAAGCAAGCGAAGTGATCTCCACGTCGGTGGATCCGCTGACCAGCTCCGCTTCGGCCGCGGCGATGAGCTCGGAGAGTCGCATCAGATCTGTGGCGCCAAAGTGACGTGAACGTGCGCGCCGCGCGAAACAATGGCGCCGGCGCGCGGCTGTTGCGCAATGGTGTGGCCCGATCCGGAGAGCTCTGCTTCGAGTTGACGCTCCGAGAGAACTTTGGTCGCGGCGCGCGCGGTGAGGCCTTTGAGGTTGGGTACGATTACCGCGTTGGTGGGCGTGGACACGGCCTGTGGGTGTATTGGATTTTTGGTATACTCTACTGAAGGTATTATATTTGAGTGCAAAACAAGTTGGTCCACGTCTGACGCACCTGGTGGCAACACACCCACGGCCCGCAACGCCTCACGCGAGATCTGCGCAAACGCAGGCGCCGCCACATCGCCACCGTAATGTGCCGCCACGTTGGGTTCGTCGATCATCACCAGCACCACTACCCGCGGCGCATCCGCCGGCGCGAATCCGAGAAAGCTCGCCAAGAGCTTTCCGCCATAAACGCCATTCTCCGCTTTTTGCGCGGTGCCCGTTTTTCCAGCCACGCGGAAGTCCGCCATGGCCGCGCGCGCGCCCGTTCCGCCCGTCGCCACCACGCCCTCGAGCATGCTGGTCATCTGCGCCGCGACGCTTTCGGAGATCACGCGCCGTTCCTCCTCCGGCCGTGTTTCGCGCTGCACTTTTCCATTGGCGGAAATTACGCGCTGCACGAGGTAGGGCCGCCGCAGAACGCCGCCGCTAGCGATGACACCCATGGCCGCGGCGAGTTGCACGGCGGTGGCCGACATGCCTTGACCAAAGCTCATGTTGGCGGCGGCGATGTCCGCAAGTCCTGCCGCGGGATGAACCGCGCCATGTCCTTCGCCAGGCAGCCCAAGGCCGGCGCGTTCGCCAAATCCGAACGCGTGCAGATAACGCGTCAGCCGCTCTTTGCCGAGCGCCAATCCAATTTTCGCCGCGCCGATGTTCGACGAATACTTCACGATTTCAGAGACGGTGATGCGTCCGTGCGGGTGTGTGTCGTGAATGTGGCGGCGGCCGAAGGTCCAGTTGCCATTCTCGGCGTCGAAGAGATCGGTTGGTTTGACGACCCCTTCTTCGAGCGCGGCTGCGATCACGAAAGTCTTCACGGTGGAACCAGGCTCGACGGCGTCGGCCACGGCGCGGTCACGCCACGCGTTACTCTCGCGCCCCGGTGCGTTGGGATCCATGGCCGGCTCGCTGGCCACCGCGAGCAGCGCGCCCGTTTTTGGATCGAGCACCACGGCCGCGCCACCCTTGGCCAGCGCGCCGGTGACCGCACTTTTCAACGCGCGTTCGGTGGCGTGCTGAATGGCGCGATCGATGGTGAGCTGCACGGTGGCGCCGGCGGTCTCCGCCGAATCCGGTGCGCCATCTTCCAGTTCGGTTTCGCCACGCGCGTCGCGAAAGCCCAACACCTCGAGTGGCAGACCACGCAGCTGCGTGTCAAGCGCCCCCTCGACGCCCGCGACGCCGTCGCCATCGACGGTGGAGTAACCGAGCAGATGCCCCGCCAATGCGCCTTGCGGATAGACGCGGCGGCTCTCTTTGACGAAAAGGACGCCGGCGAGTTTGAGCGCGCGAATGCGCTCCGCCTCGTCCGCGCTGGTTTTGCGCCGCAGCCAGACGAAGTGCTTGTGCGTGCCGAGCGTTTTCTCGAGCGCTGGCAAAGTCAGATGCAGGGCACGCGCCAGAACCGCCTTTTCGCTGGGCTTCATCGCCGAGGGGTCGGCGTAGATCGAATCGACGTCGATGCTCATGGCCAGCGGCGCGCCGGTGCGATCGAGAATCGGACCACGACGCGGCGAGAGCTTGGCCGCGCGCAGATATTGATCGCGCGCGGCGGCCGCGTAGCGAGGGCCCTCGACAATTTGCAATTGCACGGCGCGTGTGAGCACGGCGACGAATAGAAATACAATGAATACCGAAAGTAACGCCAGGCGAACCGTCACCGTTCGCGAGGCGCGTGCCGTGTTCGCCATGGATTTACCGCTGCGCTGCCAAGTGATCGGCGGCGACCCACTGATCGCCCATCACTTCAACGATGCGATCGGCGGACGGTGGCGCCATGCCGAGCTTGGTACGCGCCAACTGCTCGATGCGGCCCGGCGCGCGGAGTCCAGCGGCTTGCAGCTCAAGCCGCGCGTGCTCGCGGGCAATGGTGACGTGTTCGCGGGTCAATTCCGAGAGCACGTAACCGCGCCGCGTGGCTTCGACGCGCGTCCAAATGTAGGCCAGCATCAGCACCGTGCCGGCGAGCAGCGCCACGGACCAGAGGAGAAGATGATCGTTTTTCTGTTTCAACAGCATGCTCAAATTCGCTCCATGATGCGCAGGCGAGCACTTCGCGCGCGGGGATTTCGCGCCAACTCCGCTTCGCCGGCCACGATCGCCTTCCTGGTCAATAGGCGCCAAGTGACGGTGCGGCCGCAGCGGCAAATCGGAAAATCGGGAGGGCAGGTGCAGAGGCCCTCGGACAGCTCGCGAAAGCGTGTCTTGACGAGGCGATCTTCGAGCGAGTGAAAGCTGATCGCCGCGGCGCGCCCATGCGGTGCGACGAACGTTGGCAGATCGCGCAGCCACGCGGCCAGCGCGCCCAACTCGTCGTTGACCCAGATACGCAGCGCCTGAAACGTGCGCGTGGCGACATGAATCGCCTTGGGCCACGCTTTGCGCGGCACGGCGCGCCCCACCACGTCGGCGAGCGCCGCGGTGTCCGCGAGAATTCCTTCATCACGCGCGGCGAGAATGTGGCGTGCGATTGGACCGGCGAAGCGTTCTTCGCCGAAGTCGCGAATCACCTCGGTGAGTTGCTGCACATTCGCGGTGGCCAACCGTTCGCTGAGCGTCGGTCCTTGCGACGTGTCCATGCGCATGTCGAGCGGGCCGGGACGCGAAAAAGAAAATCCACGCTCGCGCATTTCGAGCTGCGGAGACGAGACGCCCAAATCAACCAATGCACCGTCGACTTGCGCTACCCCCAATTCCTCGAGCGCCGCGCGTGCATCGCGAAAATTTCCCTGCGCGATGGCGACGCGATCGCCGAAGTGCGCGAGCCGCGCAGTCGCCGCAGCGATGGCCGCGGGATCGCGATCAAATCCGATGACGCGCGCGCCGCGTGAAAGCAGCGCCTCGGCATGTCCGCCGCCGCCGAGCGTTCCATCGAACACCAACCGTCCGGGCTCTGGCGCCAGCATTTGCGCGGTCTCCTCGGCGAGAACGGTGGCGTGCGAGAAGCTCACGGGTCATTTCATGCGCGACGTGCGCGCGTGGTGGCAGTGGCTTGTACGGTGGCACCGCGCGCTTCGGCGACCGTGCGCGCGATGGGAATTTCCGCGCCGCCCGAGGCTCGCAAAATGTCGCGCAGGTAAGGCGTGCGCGCCACCACGGTCAGCTCGCCGCCGCGTCCGCGCAGGCTTTGCCGCAGCTCAACGAGCGACGGCACCGATCCATAATCGAGGTGCGTGACTTCGGTGAGGTCGAGCACTACGCGGCCCGCGCGACGCGAAGCTTGACGGATAGCGTACTCGATGGCGAAGGCCGCCGAGCGATCCAACTCGCCACGCATGGCGATAACGGCCGTTTCCGTGGACCACATGCTCGGACCTCCTTGGCGTGTATTCGTTCGCATTACAAAAGCGATCGCAGAGCTGCCGCGACCGGGGCCTCCAAAATTTTCTTCTGCGCGATGGCTTGTGCCTTCTGCCAACGGTCCTGCGACCAGAGCTGAATCGTCTGCACTTGGCCGACCCACACGACCTCTTTGTCGAGATGCGCGTAATCGCGAAGCGTCGGCGGAATGAGCACGCGGCCCATACCGTCGATCTCCACCTCGTGCGCGCGTGCGACCACGACCTGCTTCAAGTGAAGCACCGCGTCGGCCTGCTCGGGATGCGACTCTTTGCGGCGCTCCAGCCGCTGCTCGAAGCGCTGCCACTCTGGAAGCGGGTAGGCGGTAAGGCACGCCGCATAGGGATCGAGGGTGATGATGAGCGACGATTCCTTAGCGGCTTGCAGCACCTCGCGAAACTTCGCCGGCAGGCTCGTCCTGCCCTTGGCGTCGATTGCGTGGGCGTGCTCACCGCGGAACGCCATCTGTTGCCCTTTCGTTCCTGGATCGAACACGATTTGCCACTTCTTGCCACTTTCCACTGCGGATAATGAACCTTTTGAGGGCGAATTGTCAAGTATGGGATGAATCGGGGGGGGGTACGGCTGGCGCGCCCGGCTTCCTTAGAAACTTTTTGCCTGGGCGGCGGCCGGAGCCCGACGGCGTGACGGACGGGCCTTTGCGGCCGCGGTGACCGGATGCGTGGAGGAGGGTCGGATTCGGGTGGTAGCAAGTCACCGCGGCCGCAAAGG
>JAHFDP010000027.1 GCA_023248955.1 Deltaproteobacteria bacterium | reverse complement strand
CGTCATCGACGATCCATCGAGGTCGATTTGTCGATGGTCGATTCTCGCGGACGACCGGACGCGGACGACTGTCGACCATCGATGGCCGTCCACGTCCGCGACTACGAGTCCGACCTCGAAAATCGACTATCGACTGCGATTCACTCGGTGCTCCTCACAACCTGTCGTGCGCCCGCCCTGTGCGGGCTAAGAAGAAACTCGAACCCGTTTCCGGCGTCGGGGACCGCCGAAGGCCGGTGAAAACTAAGCCGGAAATCCACAGTTGCCGTGGTACCGAGACGGTCGAGCACGGCTCGGATGCGAGGCGCGCAGGAGGAGCCCCCGGAAGCGCACTTTTCGGTGCGCTGAGGAGGCACCGCACGAGCCCGCTATGTGATCGAGCGCTTCCAGCGCCACCAATCGGGCCGGCCGCGCTTCCAACATGCGCGGCAAGCACTGAAGCAGACGGGCTGCGCTCGACCGTCGTAGGTAACGGCAATTGTGGTTTTCCGGCTAAGCCGGAGCGCAGACTTGGCGAAGAATGTCGAGCTCCTCGAGCGCTTTTCCAGCGCCAAGCACGACGGAACTAAGCGGGTCTTCCGCGAGAAACACTGGCAACCCCGTCTCTTCGCGCAGCAGCGCATCGAGATTCTTCAAGAGCGCTCCGCCGCCTGCGAGCACGATTCCACGATCCGCGATGTCACCAGCCAGCTCAGGCGGCGTGCGCTCCAGCGTCACCTTGACCGCTTCCACGATCGCATTCACCGGCTCGGCCAACGCGTCGCGAATCTCGTCCGATGACACCGCCAACGTGCGCGGAACACCGGCCACCAGATCGCGGCCCTTGATGTCCATCGTCAGCGTCTCGCCGAGCGGATAGGCGTTGCCGATCCCCATCTTGATCAATTCGGCCGTCCGCTCGCCAATCAGTAGATTATATTTACGCTTGATGTGCTGGATGATGGCCTCATCCATCTTGTCGCCGCCCACGCGCACGCTCTTGGCGTAGACGATGCCAGCCAACGAAATCACCGCCACGTCGCTCGTGCCACCACCGATGTCGACGATCATGTTGCCCGACGGCTCGGTGATGGGGAGCCCTGCGCCAATCGCCGCGGCCATCGGCTGCTCGATGAGATACACCTCGCGGGCGCCCGCGCTCTCCGCCGCTTCGCGTACCGCACGCCGCTCGACTTCGGTGATGCCCGACGGAATCCCGATGATGACCCGCGGCTTCACCATCGTCTTGCGGTTGTGCGCCATCTGAATGAAGTAGCGCAGCATGGCCGCGGTGATTTCGAAGTCAGCGATCACCCCGTCCTTCATCGGGCGAATGGCCACGATGTTGCCGGGCGTGCGGCCCAGCATCTCTTTGGCTTCCTTGCCGACCGCGAGCACTTTTTTCCCGCCGCGGGCGTCTTGCCGCACGGCCACCACGGACGGCTCGTTGGACACGATGCCCATGCCGCGGATGTAGATCAGCGTGTTGGCGGTTCCGAGATCGATCGCCATGTCGCGTGAAAAAACTTTGTAGAGGCCGTTGAACATGCCGAGGGTCGGTATACCACCCGTGGCGCGCGGGAGCGAATAAGCAACCGAAGAGGAAGAAGCGCCGCGGGCTGGTGCAGTATCCTTCCTCGCGATGCGCCGCCGTTGGCCACATCTCGTCATTGCCTGCGCCGCGCTCGGCATCGGCGTTTTTCTTTTTCAGAGTCGTCTCGATACCGTCGGGTTTTTCGATGGCAGCGAATTCGCGCTCCACATTCGTGGCGGCGGCATGGCGCATGCGCCCGGCTACCCGCTCTACATTCTCCTCGGAAAACTTTTTCTGTTGCTGACCGGCGACGTTTTTTGGGCGCAGCATTTAGTCGGGCTCGCCTCGCTCGTGGTCGCGAGCACCGCGCTCTGGCTCACCTTGTGGCGCGAAGCCGCGGGCGATCCAGCTGGAGAATTCGCGGCGAGCTGCACCGTCCTTGCGCTCGTGAGCTCGTTCTACGTGCGCCTCTTCACAATCGTTCCCGAAGTTTTTCTTCCCAACCTGGCGCTCTTCGCGCTGCTCGGATTAGCGGCCCAACGCTGGACCCGCAACCCGCGCGCAACAAACCTGTTCTGGATTTTTCTCATCTACGGACTCGGGCTTTCCTTGCACCACAGTCTGGCGCTCACCCTGCCCGCCGTGGCCTGGCTCCTCTTTGTGCACCGTGATCTCCTTCGCCCGCCGATCGCACTGGCCTGGGCTGTTGGCGGTTTCTTTCTCGGCGCGCTTCCGATTCTTGAGCTTTTGCGCCCCGCGGAGACGGCGCCCAGCACGTATTACTTTGTTCATACAATTGCCGATCTCTTCTACGTCCTGCTCCGCCGCGGCTACGGCGTCTTTAGGCTCACCACGCTCGCGCGCGGCGTCAACTGGGGAGCGCTCCTCTCGCTCGTCACGCAAGCGGCGACCAAAAACTTTGGTCTCCTTGGATTCTTTTTTCTCGCACTGGTTCCGCTCTTGCGCGACGCACTGAGCGCCTTGGATCGCCGCGAACTTCCGCCGCGCAGGTGGAATCCGCTGCTCGTTTTTTCGATCTTCACCTTGGCGACTTTCGCGATCGTCGTCCTGGGCAACGCCAATGTTCCGCTCGACAATGCGACCTACCGCAACACTTTTTGCCGACTGCTCACCGTTCCTTTTTTCCTCGCGCTCTATCCGCTCTTCTTCGCGCTGCGAGCGACTTTTCGCGCCGCGCAACATTTCTGGGGCGAGCCGCGCGGACTTCTTTACGTCTGGGCCGCGGTGATCGCGGCCGGCGCGATTAGCAACGCCGCCACAGCGGGAGAATTGCGCTACCGCGGTTTCGATCGCCTGCACCGCCATCTCGCGCTCGGCTATCAGACGATTTTCTCGCGCTACACGCTCGCTCCATCGGCCGTCGCCGAGCGTCATTTTCAGTGCGCGGTTTTCGTGCAATCGGATTCGCTTCTCTTCGGTCTCGAATATTTCAATCAATTCGAAACCGACAAACGCTGCTTCGTTTTTTCGCTCTCTTCCTTTTCGGATCAATTTCATTCGCGCGACGAAGAAGCACTCGAACGCCAGGTTTTCGGCGCGCAACTTCCGGAGCTGATTCAAACCACGGGCGGGAATTCTCGCGCACTGCTCCCTGCGTTTTTTCAAGCGCTGCACCAACGCGGATTTCGACTCTTCGTTTTTTATCAGCCCGACTACGTTTTTCTGAACCATCCGCAAACGCCGTTTGTGTACCGGCCCGTCGGCAACATCCTCGAGGTGTTTCCCGAGGAGAAATCCGGCGATTCATTCTTAGACCCGCCGGCGCTTTTCGCGGACTACTTGGATTCGCTGGAACGCTTTCACGACACGGGACCGCGCGATTTGGATGTGGTGATCGACACGGCGATCTATGAAAACCTGAACGAATATTCGCGGACGGTCAGCGACGCTTCGCTCGCGACGCGGGCGGACGCGGTGCGGAAGTCGCGCGAATAAAGCGACACCGCAGCCAAACGAAAACGGTGCCAAGACCCAGCGCCGCGAGAAGAAACAGCGTCAATTGCGTCATCCGATTGGCGACGATTTGCCGCGACGAGATTTCAAACGGAAACGGCCGGTAGTCGAGAAACGCCTCCGCCGACTTTTTCTGCGCGAGCTGAAAGTGATCTCCGGCCACGCAACGATTCTCCTCCGGAAAAAGATAGCAGGCTGGATTTTTGACGTTGAGCACGCCACTCGCATCTTCGAGCGCATCGCCGGGATGCAGCGTGCCAAGCGGAAAATGCTCGAGCGAGTAACCGAAAATCGCGTTGTAACAAAGGAGCTGGGACTTGCCGTGCGCGAGCGTGTCGTTGCGCTCGGTCAGAAGCATCACGTTGCCTTGCGGATCGAGAAAGGCCTCAATACCAGCGATGCGCGGCTCGACTTTTCCGGAAGCCACATCGCGGTAACCAGCAACGACGGTCTCCGGACGATAGGACTGTTCGTCATACTCGTTGCGATCGGTGGCGAAGTTCTGCACCACCACCAGCGCGATGGCCATCAGCGCGATCGTTTCGCGCACGCGCGGCGACTGGCTCAGCGACTCCAACGCCAGCGCCGCGCCGAAAACAATCGGCGGAATATAGAGAACGGACCAACGCACCAGTGAGCTGCTCGAACGCAAAAGCGGAAGCGATTTCAAAAACGCGTTCCAGCGCGGATCGAAAACGTTGAGCGCGATTGGAATCGCGAAGAGCAAGAGCAGCCCGGCGATGCAAGCGACTCGTCGCCAGCGCAAATCGGTAGGCGCGCCACCGCGACGAACGCGCAGGACAAGCGCGGCAACAAGAACAAAGAGAGGGACCAGCGTGACGCCATACTCCAGCTCGTGCCGTTCGAAGGCCCACTTCATGTTGACGAATTCGCGCTGCGCGTCGGGACCAATCGCGTTGGTCGAGAGAAAAAGTCCGCGGAAAATTAGCTTCGCCGCGCCACGAACCGTGCTCGCACCCGGAAGCGGGTACAAGCTGCGATCGAAGTGCGATAGGAACGCGCCCGTCGCCACGAGTTTGGCAACCGTGAGACCGAACGCGATCGCAGCCGTCGGAAAAAGACGCAACGCGAACGGCCGAACGCTCCCTCCGCGCCAAAGAAAAAGCAGCACCACCGCCGCGCCACCGAGGGAAACCGGCACGATCATCGAGCCGAGACCCGCGTAGATCCAGTAAGCGACGATCAGCCCGGCCAGCGCACAGTCGCCAACCAGTCGCCAGCCGCGCGTGACCGGTTTGAGCACCACGAAGAGCAGCCACGGCAAGAGCATGAAGCCGTGAAACCCGATGTGGCCCACGATCATGCGGCAGGCGAAGAAGCCATTGAATAGAAAGAGCGTGCTGCCGAAAAACGCAGCTGGCCGCTCCACCGAAAAAACGCGCGTGAGCAGCGTCCAGCTGCCCCAGAATCCGAGCGCGGCGAAAAGCAGAATCGTCAAGTAGATGCTGGTGAGCGGATCGAAAACGATCGTCAGCAGCTGCTCCACTGAATAGTAAATATCCAGTGGATCGCCGAACATCGGCAGCCCGCCGCAAAAAGCCGGCGTGAACCAGGGCACGGCGAAAAAACCGTTCTTGTGCCACCAGTTGTACCCGGCAAGTAGGTAAGTCATACCGCCCGAGTAGTCCCGCCCGATGGCGTCGTGCGCGTTGGGAAAGAAGCGGCCGAGCAAGAGGTGGTACGCGGCGAAGACGAACGCAAAGCCGGCTGCCAACCGCGCGTTTGGCAACATGGTCCAGCGTCTCCAACCCGAGCTTGGCTGCCCGCCTTCACGCGCTGCTTGCATCGAGCGGAGGTACCAGCACGCCCGGGGGACGGGCAAGGAGAACGGGTGGCGTGATATACTTGAGGCCATGGCGCAGTCAGCCAAAGCCAAACTGCCGGCGACTTATGCGGACCTAATCAAGGTTCCCGACAATCTCGTTGCGGAGCTCATCGGCGGTGAGCTGTTTGCGAGCCCGAGACCAGCGGTGCCGCATGCCGTTGCCGCATCCGAGCTCACGGTAAGCCTTGGTGGTCCGTTCGGCCGAGGTTCGGGCGGAGGTCCGGGCGGCTGGCGAATCCTCTATGAGCCGGAGCTGCACTTTGCCGCAGATGTTCTTGTTCCAGACCTGGCCGGATGGCGCCTGACGCGAATGCCGCAAGCCCCGAAAACCGCGGCGATTGAACTTCCACCAGACTGGATTTGCGAAATCGTCTCGCCAAGCACCGGCCGGATCGATCGCATTCGCAAGATGCCTGTTTACGCGCGCGTGGGTGTTCAACACGCTTGGCTCATCGATCCGCTCCAGCGCTCGCTCGAAGTTTATCGTCTCGAGAGCAGCCACTGGATGCTGGTTGGCGCGTACGAAAACGACGCGCTGGTGCGCGCGGAGCCGTTCGACGCCGTCGAGCTGGATCTGCTGCCCTTGTGGGGCGAAGAGCGAGCGAAGTAGTTAGCTGCAGCGCTTGCGGCCTGCGCCGCACCTCGCTAGCTTCCGCGCTTCCAAAGGAGGCTCCATGAGTGACATCGCGCGTTACGAAAACTTCATCGGCGGCAAGTGGACCGCGCCCGCTTCGGGTGAATACGAACCCAACGTCAATCCCGCCGATCCGTCCGACGTCATCGGCCGCTGGCCGCGCTCGACCAAAGCCGACGCACGCGCCGCCATCGAAGCCGCCGCGAAAGCCTTCCCCGCCTGGTCGCGAACACCGCCTCCCGCGCGCGGACGCATCGTCGCTAAAGCGCACACCATCCTCGCTGGCCGCGTCGACGAGTTGGCGTTGGCGCTCTGCCGCGAAGAGGGAAAGACGCTCACCGAGGCGCGCGGCGAAGTTTTGAAAGCGCTAAACCTCCTCGAGTTCTACGGTGGTGAAGGTTTTCGCGTACATGGCAAAACGCTACCCAGCGAGATGCCGTCCACGTTCACCTGCACCATTCGACAACCGGTCGGCGTGGCCGCACTGGTGACGCCGTGGAATTTTCCGTTCGCGATTCCGGTGTGGAAGAGCGCGCCCGCGCTGGTGGCGGGTTGCACGGTGGTCATGAAGCCCGCGTCGCTGACGCCGTTCTGTACGACGCTCTTGGCGCGTGCGTACGAGGAAGCGGGCCTGCCGCCGGGCGTGCTCAACGTGGTGACCGGGCCCGGCTCGACGGTCGGCGAGGAGCTGATCACCGCGCGCGAAGTCCGCGCTGTTTCGTTCACTGGCTCCACCGACATCGGACTCAAGACCTACGCCAAGGCCGCTGCGCGCGGTGCTCGCGTGACCTGCGAAATGGGCGGCAAGAATCCTGTCGTAGTGCTCGACGACGCCGATTTGGACATTGCGGTGGAAGGCATCGTGCAGGGCGCGTTCGGCTCGACCGGCCAGCGCTGCACGGCAACGAGCCGGGTGATAGCTACGCCTGGCGTTTACGGAAGGCTCTGCGAAGCCATCGCCGCGCGTGCCAAAGCAATCAAAGTCGGCGACGGACGCCAAGCCGGCGTGCAGATGGGCCCCGCGGTCGATGCGTCGCAGCACAAGACCGATCTCGACTACATCGACATCGCCAAGAAGGAAGGCGCCAAACTTCTCGCCGGCGGCGGTCGCGTCGATGGGCCGGGCTTCTTCGTGCAGCCGACGGTCTTCGCCGACGTCACACCGTCGATGCGCATCTTCCGCGAAGAAGTTTTCGGACCGGTCCTGTCGCTCACGCGCGCGGCGAATTTCGAAGAGGCGCTGGCCGCGGCGAATGCGGTGGACTTCGGCCTGACCGCGTCCATCTACACGCGCGACGCCAACAGCGCGATGCGCTTTGTCGAGCAGAGCGAAGTCGGCATGGTGCACGTCAACCAGCCCACCGTCGGCGGCGAAGCGCAGCTTCCGTTCGGCGGCATCAAGCAGACCGGCGTCGGCGAAAAAGAGATGGGCGAAGAGGGGCTGCACTTCTTCACGCATCTGAAGACGGTGTTTTTCGACTACACCGGCGGCGCGCGGAAGACGAATATCTACTAAATGTATTATTCTAAACTTGCCATTGTTGCCGCGCTGCTCATCGCGGCGCCCGCGAGCGCCGGATTCGATGATCATTACATCGCTGGCCAGTTCACGCCTTTTTTGCAAAAGGCCGCCACGCCGGGCGTAAGCCAAAGCGCGCAGTGGATCGACGGCGGCGGCATCGTCTGGGGCGGCAAGCAGGCGCGGTTCGTCGCGGTGATGACCCGCATTCAGCTCAGTAAAAAATTGGGCGGCGCCGGAAATTGGACGCTCTACCTCGGCGAAGAGTTTCAATTTCCGTTCGAGATCAACACCGGGCCGGTCACGGTTGAGGTCTACCCCACCATCGGCATTGGGCCGCTCATCTCCAAGGTCAATGACCAGGTCGGGTTCTTGAATCTCTCCGTCCCCGCGGGTGCCGGAGCGCGGATTTACCTCGACAACGCTCGGACGCTCTTCGTCGGCACCGTGGCCCAAGCGTCGCTCTTCGACTGGCCGACGTGGGATCTCCGCCTCGAATTTGGCGGGCGGTATTAAAACGGCAGAGTTTTGGTTTCCGGCTAAAGGGCCTGATTCGTTTCGCGCTGCCCCCGTCGAAGTCTGAGCAAAGTCCGCTTCTGCGCCTGCGCGCTCGCCAGCCGCTGCATTTCCCGCAGATGGACATCGGTCACACCACAAGCGAAAGCCACTACTTCGCCGTGACGCCGCTTCAGCCGCTCGGCATTGGACAGGTCCACCGCACTCACGGTGAGCCGCGCTTCGAGGGCGTCAAGCTCAACAAACAGCGGCGTGTCGACGCGCGTTGGAGCTTTTGCGCAAGCGAAACCCAACATGACAAAAAGCCAAGTTCCCCTCACGACGCCCCCCTTGGCCGGCAGGCGCCGACCCCCGACGATCACGTTAATCACGCGGGTTGGCGGCGGCTAGTTGGCCGTCTGGTGGATCGATTCCTAAATAACGTATCAACAGACGTTGACGTTGACGTCTCTCGACTCGTCACAAGTCCGTTGACCGGCGAGCGGCGGAGTTCGCAGCCAACCATCCAGCCTCGTAGGCACGCAAGAGCACCATTCCGCGAGAAAGGATTTTCCAACCTGGGTCACCGTTGCACTTCAAGTGGCCGCCGAGTGCGGCGACCGCGAGCAACGCATCCTGGGCGGTTGGGGCTGCAGAGAGTTTGCGTGGGCCGAGGGAGCGCAACACCCGGACCTGAAGCGATGTTAGCACTTCCGTCGCCGGCGCCATGGGAGCGAGCACGACTGCGCAGCCAGAGCACTTCGCACGCGATCGGCAACGAGAGAGCAAGCATCGTCATCAGCGCGTGGCGGGTCTCGAACTGCCTGGCCTCGTAGGCGCATCCGGTCTTGAGCGCCGAGTTGAACTCCTCGATAGTCCAGCGCGCGCGGTAGTCGTCTACGACGCCGGTGACTTGGTCAGCCGTATCGATCGGTTCAGTCGTGTAGAGGAACCACTCGACGGGCACGTCGCCCGATGGTGCGTCTATCTCAATGACGTGCACGAGCCCGATCTCCAGCGTGCTGGGAACCGGGTCTCGCAAGTATTGCGGGCGCGGAATCACGATCTTCGTTGCAGCGAAGCGCAACTTTGCGAGACGCTTGTTGCGTGGTGGGTGCGCCGTATTCATCCCGGGCGCGCTCTTCTGTCGCCGCCGCGAAAGTGGAACTTCTCTCTCAACGAGCCCGTCACAACCGGCGGCCACCTGCTTAACGGTCGACCATTCGGATGTACCAGTTCCGATCTCGTTTCCGCGGCGATCGACACGGACGCGGATAATGAATCGTTGTTGCTCCGCCAGCAGCTCGGACATCAGCTCGTAGCTATCGCCCTCCCGGTCGGCGACATGGACAACTCTTTGGCAATGCGCGAGCGCATCGGAACTCGCCTTCATGCCGCGTCGCCATCGCAGGAATTCCCGGTCGTGTTGCTTTGCGGTTTCGCTTCCGGAGACTTTCGATTTGCGCCGGCCTTGGCGTGAGCGATTTGCCCGGGACAGCGCTTCCGCATGGATGATGCCCAGCGGTCGCCGCCAGACGCCTCCGTCAATCACAAGCGACAAGTGCAGAAGAAATCCCGCCTTCCCCGTCGGCAGATAGCCAATCTCCTCGGGCGAAAGATACGGGAACGAACACGGCGTCGTGTCGTGCAGCACGAGCACATTGCCGACTTCCTTTGCCCGCTGGCTCGTCGCCAAAGCGTGCGCATTCTGCAAGAGGCTGAAGTCGACCTTCGCGCTATTCATCAAACGATAGGCACCTTCGACATCCGCCTCGTCTCCCAACACGGCAGGCAGCGAGGCTGCTGGCTGTCGCGCGAGCTTATCCAGAATCTTCAGCACTCGCTTCGTACGTCGGGGATCCCCCAGCTCCGCGCCTGCAAAATCATCGACGATACTCCCAACCGCTTCTTTCGAGAGTTTTGTCATTCGACAAACAAAGCAGAGAATTAAACATACTCAAGACATTATTCTCAAGCGATCGACACGATTCGGCTTTTTGTGACGAGTCGAGAGCCGTCAACGGCTGTTGATATGTTATTTAGGAATCGATCCTCTACCGTTTCCGGGTCGGCGCCGCGCGGTACCGAACGCCCGGCAGGTGCTCGAAATCCGAATCCTGCGTCCACAGCGTCGCCTTGTTCGCATGCGCGGTGGCAAGCACGAGGCTATCCGCCAGCGGAAGTTTGTGCAGCAGCGAGAGTTCCGCCGCCTCGAACGCAAGAGCTGCGGTCAGATCGACCACCCGTCCTTGCTGCATCGCCGCGATGGCGGTCAGCGCGTCGCTTTCGCCACGCTGCTGGCGCACGCGCTTGAACACCTCGAAAAGTGTCAGCGTCGGCACGACGAGGTGGCGCACATCCTCAATCGCGGGAGCGAAGAAGTGCGCGTTGCCGCTGCCGGCGAAGAACTCTAGCCACCCGCAAGAATCAACGACGTTCATACGCGGTCGCCGTCGCGGTCGACTGAGGTGTCGATGCCCGCAAGGAAGCCCTTCAGCCCTTTGAGCGGCCGCACCACAACCAGCTCAATGCGTCCGGCATGCGCGATGGCTTGCAGTTTCTGTCCCGGGAACAGTTCGAGTTGGGCGCGAATGCGGCTCGGGATGACGACCTGAAATTTGGGCGATACCGTCACGTATGACGAGTTTTGTATCGATACTATTTTTGACATACGAAAATCTTATCGATAATCAGACGGAAAGCAAGAAGGCCCATGTCCATGTGGCCAGCAAGGGCGACTACTACGAGATCTCGGAAACCTTGCCGAAGTACGACACGTTCCCCTCGAAAAAGACCGGCTGAGCCGCGCGCCGCTACTTCGCCTTCACCGCGCGAATCACCGCTTTCCCATTCTTGACCGCGACTTTGAAATCGATCGCCGTACCGTGCTGCTTCGTGAGCTCCGGCAGCTGCGCTGAAAGCCGCGACTTCAACTTCTCGAACGTCAAATCGCCCAGCGGTTCGCCCAAGTTTTTTTTCGCTTCCACGTAGGCGTCAAAAATCCCGCGCACCTTGGCATCGTCGATCCCCGCTGGCTGCGTAGGTTTCGTCTCAACACCGCTCTCGGACGCGCGCAGCTTCACTTTGAAGAGATCGCGCCGATACGTTCCCTCTTCGATTTCGCGGCAGATGCGGCCCCACAATCGCTCGTGCGCGAGGAATCGTTGCCACAGCATCTCTTCGCGGTGACGTGCGACGGTATTCTTAACGTGCGTCTTGCGGGCCTTGTCGAACCGCAGTCGCAGCGCGGTGTGCTCCACCGTTGGCGCGACGCGATCGATGCCCAAAAAATAAGCTTCGTAGTGCTGCCGAAGCAGCGTCAGGTCGCTTTCAAGCGCGCGCAGCTCGGCATCAACTGCGGTCGCTTTGTCGGGCGTCCGCTCGTCCATTACGCGGCGCTAGCGCTCGGCGTCGGCGACGACTTTCGCAGAAGCGAAACGAGCAGCGCCACACCGCCGCTCACCACCAGCACGCTAATGAATTGGCTCGTGGAGAGATTCCACCAAGCGTGGTTTTGCGCGCCGAAGAGATGGCCGCGCTCGTCGTCGCCGCGAAAGTGCTCCACCACTGTGCGCAAGAGCGGATAGAGAATCAGATAGCTGAGCAGGATCTGCCCATGGAAGCGCTTGCCCTTGCGCAGGTTGATCAGGATCAGAAAAATCGCCATCTCGCCGAGTGATTCGTAGAGCTGCGTCGGATGCACGGGCAACGACGTCAGCGCGCCGGCGGCGATTTTGTGCTCGGCGAGTTGCGACTGATACGCCAGGCTCTCCGGCGGAAACTTCGCGGCCCACGGGAGCGCGCCGTGCACCACGTCACCCCAGCAGCAACCGGCCGAGAAGCAGCCGAGCCGGCCGATGGCATGGCCGATGGAGAGACTGGGCGCCAGCACATCGGCGTAGGCCAGAAAGGGCATGCCGTGTTTGCGCATGTAGTAGACTGCGCCGGCGAACGCGCCGAGGAAACCGCCGTAGAAGACGAGGCCACCTTTCCAGAAGGCCAAGACCTGCGTCCAGTCGTGCGCGTAGTCGTCCCAGTTGACCATGATGAAGACGATGCGCGCGCCGACCATGCCGCAGACGAGGAGCCAGAAGGAGAGGTCCATCACGGCTTCGCCGTCGAGTCCGGTGCGACGAGCTTCGCGGCCGGCCAGGTAGATCGCGGTCGTGAACGCGCCGGCGACGAGGAGGCCGTAGGTGTGCAGCGGGAGCGGGACGGGCTCGGCGAAGGAGTCGATCTTGATGACGAAGTGAAAGACTGCGGCGCCGCCGAGGCCCCATGTCAGCGCGCTGGTGAGGCCATCTTTCCAGCGGCCGGTGGCGACGTGCGCTTGGCGGAGCGACCAAGCGGCGGCGACCGCGCAAGCGATGTAGGCGAGCACGCGCGCCCAGAAAACCGACAGCGTGATTTGGAAAATAACCGGTAGCATTAGGCCACCTTTGTTCGCGTTTGGAGTTTCGGATCGGGCGCGTGTTTTTTCGACAAGAAGGATTCGAGGAGCAACAACACCACGCCGACGGAGATCGCCGAGTCGGCGACATTGAATGTCGGCCAGTGGCGCGTGTAGGCAAGAAATTGCGGGTCGTGCCAATACCAGTCGATGAAGTCGATCACGTAACCGCGCGCCAAGCGATCAATAAAATTGCCGACGGCGCCGCCGAGCACGAGTGAAAAGGCGACCTGCAGGTAACGCTGCTCCGGTTGCAACTTGCGAACGTACGAGAGAATGAAAATGACCGCGACGATGCTGACGATGTGAAAGAACGGCACGCGCGCGCCGGCTGGCAGCGTGGCGAGCAGGCCCCAAGCGGCGCCGCGGTTTTGCGCATAGCGAAAAGCCCAGAAGTTGCGCGCGACGTAGACGGGCTCGGCGGAGAGATGGTGATCGAGGAGATCTTGGTCGCTGTAGAAGGCGCCGATTTGCGCGGGGAGCGTTTTGGCGCCGGCGACGTCGAAACCGTAGGTAAGGTGTTTGACAGCGAGGAACTTCGTGGCCTGGTCGGCGAAAACCACGAGCGTGAAAATCGCGATCAGGATTTTCCACTTGGTTTGCATAGGCCTCTTTATACCTTTCAGCCGCGTCTTTATTTCGTCATGCCCGGGCTTGATATTTCGTCATGCCCCTGGGCTCTGACATTTCGTCATGGCCAGGGCTTCACGCTTCGTCATGGCCGGGCTTGACCCGGCCATCCACGTGGATCCCCGGGTCAAGCCCGGGGATGACATAAGCAAGTCCATGCCGCGGGACGTGTGCAAGCGGGACCTGAGCAAGTCCATGCCGCGGGACGTGTGCAAGCGGGACCTGAGCAAGTCCATGCTGCGCGAAGAGATCACGGTGGTGTTAACCGCCATCCATCACGATCGCTTCCCCGCACCGCTTGCACAACTCCGGATGGCCCGGTTGCGCGCCGACTTCTCCTTCGCGAAACCGACGGCAACGCACGCAGCGTGCGCCGCGCGCGAGCTCAATCTTCACCTCGGCGCCCGCTTGGAATTCAACCTGTGAGACGAGCAGCAACTCGGCCATCTCTTCCGGGGTCGTTCCATTCGGGGCCATCACCACGCGTGCGTCGAGGTTGTTGCCGATGCGCTGCTCCTCGGACAGCTCGCGCTGCGCGTTGCGATGATCCTCGAGCGCCTTGTTCACACGCGCGCGGTCTTCGAAAAGCTTCGCAAACCGAATATCCAATTGTGCGTCGGTCGTATCGCCTGGCGGAAGCGGTTCGGGCAACCCCTCCAGAAAAACCGATGCCGCATGCTTGCCCGGCAAATAGGCAAACGCCTCTTCCGTGGTGAAGCTCATCACCGGCGCGAGCCAGCGGCACAAACGATCGGCGATGGCAAAGAGCACCGTCTGCGCCGAACGGCGAGCGCGCGATCGTACGGCATCGCAGTACAATCGATCTTTGAGAATATCGAAGTAGGTCGCCGAAAGATCCGTGGCGCAGAAATCGATCGTCGCGTGATAGAGCGTGTGGAATTCGTACGTCTCGTACGCGGCCTGCACCGTGCGCTCGAATCGCGCAAGCCGCCCCACGACCCAACGATCGAGCGGTAACAATTCAGCGCTCGCCACGCCTTGCGCGGGATCGAATCCATCGAGGTTCGACAAGCAGTAGCGCAGCGTGTTGCGAATCTTGCGGTAGCCTTCGGCCAGCATGTCGAGAATCGTCGGTGAGAGCCGGATATCGTCGCGGTAGTCGGAGGACGCCACCCACAGCCGCACCACCTCCGCGCCATACTTCTTAATCATCAACTCCGGCGCAACGTAGTTGCCGAGCGACTTCGACATCTTCTTGCCCGAGCCGTCGACGACGAATCCATGCGTCAGCACCGCCTTGTAAGGCGCCGCGCCGCGCGCACCGAGACCAGCTAGCAACGACGAGTTGAACCAGCCGCGATGCTGGTCGCTGCCTTCGAGATACAGATCCGCCGGCAGCCCGAGGTTATCGCGCTTGGCGAGCACGCAGGCCGACGACACGCCCGAGTCGAACCAGACGTCGAGGATGTCTTTCTCTTTGCGAAATGCGTCGCCGTTGCACTTCGCGCAGCTTGTTCCGGGCGCGAGAAGCTCCGCAGCCGTGCGCTCGTACCAGACGTCCGCGCCACCCATTTCGAACATCGACGCCACATGTTCCATCGCATCCGCGGAAATGATCGGCTCGTTGCAGCCGTCGCAATAGAGCACCGGAATCGGGACGCCCCACTGCCGCTGCCGTGAGATGCACCAGTCGGGGCGCGTCTCCATCATGCCGCGGATGCGCTCGCGGCCCCACTTCGGAATCCAACGCACGTCGTCGATCGCCGCCAGCGCGCGCGCGCGCAGATCGTTTTTCTCGAGTGAAAGAAACCACTGATCGGTGGCGCGAAAGAGCACCGGATGGTGGCAACGCCAGCAGTGCGGATACTGGTGCTCGATGGTTTGGCCGATCGGGTTGAGCAGCGCGCCGACTTCGTTCAGCCGCTCGGGAACGAGCTTGTTCGCCTCGTCGGTCGACTTGCCGACGAGATCGGGCACCTCGTCGGTAAACCGGCCGCGGTTGTCGAGGGGCGCGAAAATGTCAAGTCCGTTTTGGAGCCCTAACCAGTAGTCGTCCTCGCCGTGACCAGGCGCGGTGTGCACGAGGCCGGTGCCGTCCGTGGTCGTCACGTGACCGGCGGGCAAGACCGGCGACACGCGATCGTAGAGCGGATGGAGATACTTAATACCGGCGAGCGCGGCGCCCGGAATTTCTGCGAGCGCCGCGGTCGGCGTGCGCGCGCAGTTTTCGAAAAATTTCGGCAGCAGATCCTTGGCGATCACCACCGCGCGTTTTTCGTCCAGCGGCACCAACGCGTACGTCACATCGGGATTCACGGCCACCGCCAAGTTCGCCGGAATCGTCCAGGGCGTCGTCGTCCAAATGGCCACGTAAGCGTCGCGCCCACCCGCTTTCGCCGCCAGCGCCGCGCCGCCTTCCACCACCTTGAACGCGACATAAATCGATGGACTCTTATGCGACTCGTACTCGACTTCCGCCTCGGCCAACGCCGTCGCATCGCGCGGACACCAGTGCACCGGCCGCTTGCGCCGGTACATCGCGCCCGCGCGCACGAACGCCGCCAGCTCGCGCACCGTCTGCGCCTCGTAGCCATACGCCATCGTCAGATACGGATCGCTCCAACGCGCCAGCGCGCCCAGCCGTCGAAACTCCTCGCGCTGCACGTCCACCTGCTCCGCTGCATACGCTCGACACGCGCGCCGAAATTCCGCCGCCGACATTTCGCGCTTCTTGCTGCCGAGCGCTTTGTCCACCTGCAACTCGATCGGCAAACCGTGGCAGTCCCAGCCCGGCACGAAGTCGCAAAGTTGCCCCGCCATGTTGCGGTACTTCACGACGATGTCTTTCAAAATCTTGTTGAGAAAATGTCCCTGGTGCAGGTGGCCGTTCGCATAAGGCGGACCGTCGTGCAGCACGAAGCGCGGCTTCGCGGCGCCTTTGGCCATCAGCGCGCCGTACACATCGTCCGCGGCCCAGCGCGCAATCTGCGCCGGCTCCCGCTCGGCGAGGTTGGCCTTCATCGGAAAATCGGTCCGCGGGAGATGAACGGTGGCTTTGTAGTCCATGGGCGTATGTGGGCGCTTCAAGGCGCGCCGCGCTCCGTTCTTGGCAGTTCTAAGAGCGGAAATCTACTCCGGCTTGGTCCGCAGCGCCCGCGCATCGAGCTCGTACTTCTTCACCAGCCGCTCGATCGACTTGCGGTGCAGCCCGCTCTCGCGCGCCGCGCGGGAAATATTGCCGTCGCAGCGCTTCAAGATGCTCGACAGATATTCACGCTCGAACGTCTCGAGAAGCTGCTCTTTCGATTTCTTGAACGAAAGGTGCTCGTTGAACGGCAACGGCCCCGCGGTCGTTTGCCCCTGCAACCGCGGCGGCAGATGGCGCACGTCGATTTCGGGACCCTCGGAAAATGTCAAGACGTGGCTCACCACGTTCATCAGCTCGCGCACATTGCCCGGCCACGCATAGCCCGCGAGCAGCGCCGTGGCCGATGGCGAAAAATGTTTTTCTCCATACTGCGACAGCGTTTCCGGCTCCGACATGGCCGAGCGCAACAGGTGCGGAATGTCGTCGCGACGCTGCCGCAGCGCGGGCAACTGCACGTTGATCACCGAGAGTCGGAAAAAAAGATCTTCGCGAAATTTTCCCTCGGCGACTTCCTTCGGCAGATCGCGATTGGTCGCTGCAATCACGCGCACATCGACGTCGATGGTCTGGTTGCCACCGACACGCCGAACTTCGCGGCTCTCCAGCACGCGCAAAAGTTTCGGCTGCAAATGCAGCGGCAGCTCGCCGAGCTCGTCGAGAAAAATACTGCCGCCGCTCGCCCGCTCGAACGCTCCCGGCCTCGACGAGAGCGCACCCGTGAACGCGCCCTTCTCGTGTCCGAACAACTCGCTCTCGATCAAATTCTCGGGAATCGATCCGCAATCGAGCACCACGAACGGACCCTTCTTGCGCGGGCTGTGCTCGTGCAGCGCGCGCGCCGCGAGCTCCTTGCCCGTTCCCGTTTCGCCGGTGATGATCACCGACACATCCATCGGCGCCACTTTGCGCAAGAGACCGAAGATCTGCCGCATGATCAGCGAGCGGCCGATCATACCGCCAAAAACGCCGCCCTCTTGTGGCTCGACGGGAATCTCTTCATCAAGCGGTGCAAAAGAAATCGTGCTGCCGCCGGCCTGAATGTGCGCACCCGGCGTGAGGTAGGCCCGCTCGATGCGTTTGCCGTCGAGAAAAGTTCCGTTGGTGGAGTTGGCGTCAATGAGCAGGTAGCCTTTTTCGCTGTACTGCACGTCGAAATGGTGCCGCGACATCGTGGCGTCTTCGGAGAGCGGCACGTCCATTCGCTCGTCCTTACCGACGCGCACATGCTCCTTTTCCGTCTCCACGACCTTGCCCGCGTGCGGCCCGCTCTGCACGATGAGCCGGCACTTGCGCACATGCAACGTCGTGCGCGTCTCCACCACCAGCGTGCGTGAGCCTGTGGTCTCCTCGGGTCCGTCCTCGGCGAAGAGATCGAACGGCGACGAATCCTTGGCGAGGACAGGCGGTGGGTTCGACAAAGCGAAGCCTCCTTAGAAGAGGAAAATCGTACCACCGAAGTCGCGGGGGGCAGAAATAAGTTCCGGTCGGGTGGGGTGAGCCCGGGGTCCGATCGAGCGCTTCTAAGCGCCACCACTCCGGCCGAGGGCGCTTTCATTGAGCGCCGTACATGCGCCGATTCACTCGGCGCAGAGGGGCGGGCGGCGGCCCGACCCTTCAATGACAAGAGTTGTCGATGGCAAATAATCGACAACTCTTGAGCGAAGGCGATTGCGTGCGGCACGCGCCCTGCAAATCCTCAAGGTGCGCATGCCGTGGCCGATCCGAAAAATTTTCGCCTACCTGCTTCGCCGCGACCGCGAAAAGGTGGCGCGTGCCGTGGCGGCCGTACAGCCGCTTGTGTCGAATGTCGCGCACCACAATGTGCTCGCGGTGAGCGACCTTCATCTCGGCGCCGATCTGCGCGGGGGGGATTCGCCGGAGCGCCCGCGCACGGTCTCGGCCATCGATCGGCAACTCGCCGCGTTCCTCGACCATCACCGCGACGAGCGTCCGCAGGGACTTCCGTGGCGACTCGTTCTCAACGGCGACATCATCGACTTCGTGGCCATCACGCTGCGCCCCGCGCCGGGTGAAGCGGTGAGCTTTACGCTCTCAGACGAGGACATCGTTTACGGACTGGCCGCCGACGAAGCGAAGACAGTGTGGAAGCTGCACAAAGTTTTCGAGCGACATGACGTCGTCATGACGGCACTTGCACGATTCGTTGCAGCCGGCCATTCGCTGGTGTTCGTGCGCGGCAACCACGATGCGGAAGTTCGCTTCGAAGCCGTGCAGCGCACGTTCAAGGATCTTCTCGCTGATCGCGCGTATCCCGCACCTGGACCCAAGCGCGAGGAGTTTTCGGCGCGGATCGAATTTTACGACTGGTTCTATCTCGACCCGGCTGGCCTCTATATGGAGCACGGCCACGTGTATGACGAATGGTCTACAACCGATGACATGCTGGCCCCGCGGCCCGTGCGCGACATGCAGCTGCCGATTTCGTCGCAGGCGATGCGCTACTTTTCCAACCACTATCTCGGGCTCGATCACCAATTCGACGCGGAGACGATGGGCCTCTTCGACTTCGTGCGGCTCACGATTCGCGTGGGCAATCCGCTGGCTGTCTTGCGGGCCTACCTCATCATGGTCGGCCGCGTGCTCGGTCCCACGATTCGCGCCAGTGTGCGGATCTCTCGACGCGCGGTCGTCGCCGCTGGAAACGCGTTCGTCGATGGCGTCGATCCCGCCGCGGAGCGTTTTCGACTCTTGCGCGCGCAGCTCGATCGCTTGGCCGGGACGCCGGAGCGCGGCGCTACCGAGGAACTTTTGCGGCTCTTGAAACGGCCCGCCAACGGATCGCTGTTCGATCTGCTGCAGCTTTTTTATCTCGACCAATTCGCGCTGGTCAGTGCCAGTGCGGCAGCGGCGACGGTCCTGCTTCTGACGCATATGCCTCTTTCGGCAAAAGCAACTTCGCTCTCGGCGGTGGGCTTAGCGTTCGCCGGCGTGTGCGCCCTGCTCGGGAGCCGCCGCGACACCGAATCGCATCCCAAACTGCGCGCCGCCGCCGGACGCATCGCCCAACTTTTTCGCGTCCGCTACGTCGTGATGGGCCATTCGCATCGCGCCGTTTCCGAGACGATTCCCGAGACGAGCGCGCGCTACTTCAACCTCGGATCGTGGACAGACGCGCACCGCGACGGCCCGCTCGTCGACGGACTTCCGCACCTGCGCGTGGCGGGTGGTGTGGCGGAGCTGGTGCGGTGGCGCGGTTAGCGATTCGCAAGTAGAACTCGCCGGCTTGCCGCCCGCCAAACACAAACGCCGCCTCGCCATTCTTTCGCGCAAGCGATCGCTCTATTCCACGCGACGCCTCGTGGAAGCCGCGCGGGCGCTGGGTTTGCGACCCAAGGTCTACGACACGCTCGAGCTGTCGATGGTGCTCGCCACGGGTACGCCGCAACTTTTTTACCGCGGTGAAAGTGTTGAAGACGTCGACGTGGTGATTCCGCGCATCGGCGCTTCAATCACCGGGTACGGCCTCTGTGTCGTGAACCAATTCGACATGATGGGCGTGCCGGTGGCCAACGGCGCATCGGCCATCGCCCGCAGCCGCGACAAGATGCGCTGCTTGCAACTGCTCTCGCGTTTTTCGATTCCGATTCCGCGCACGGTGATGGCGCGAGAGCCCGACGCACTCACCACGGCCGTCGAGCGAATCGGCGGACTGCCAGCCATCATCAAGTTGATTCAAGGCACGCAGGGTGTCGGCGTGATGATCGCGCACAGCATGGCCGAGATCGCCTCCATCCTCGAGACGATGCAGAACATGGGGCAGCAGGTGATCTTGCAAGAGTTCATCGCCGAGTCGAAGGGAAGCGACGTGCGCGCGTTGGTGGTCGGCAAACGCGTGGTGGCGGCCATGCGGCGTGTGGCGCGATCGGGAGAATTTCGTTCGAACATCCACCGCGGCGGCGAAGGGGAATCGCTGACGCTACCAACGAACTACGCGCAGGTCGCGGTGAAAGCTGTGCGGGTGCTGGGACTGGAAATCGCCGGCGTCGATCTGCTCGAGAGCAAGAACGGACCGTTGGTGATGGAGGTCAACGCGTCGCCCGGATTCGAAGGACTCGAGCGGGCCACTGGGGTCGATGTGGCTGGCGCAATGGTGGCACATGCTTCGAGGATGGTGGAGACCCAAGCTGCTGCCTGGCGGCGAGCTGGGCCACTCTGATTCACACTTGGCGTGCGGCACTTAGCTTAGAAACTTGTGTCTCCTGCGCGGAGGGCGAGGCCGCGACGCGCCGAGCGGGCGGGGGCAGCGCGCGGGACGGCCCGGCTCGCTGCGGAACTCCTCCCACTCGGCGCGTCGCGGAAGTGGGTTGGGTGGATCTAGATTCGATGAGGAGATGAGAGGTCGTGAGCGTGCAGACGCTTGCTGAAATATCAACTTGCTAAATAATCAAGTCGCCTAATTCCACCCACTATCCTCGGGTCGTGACAGGCGGGCGGGTTCCGTGCGGTGCGCGTCCGGCGTCTCCGACGTACTTGTCGCTACAAAGGGCCCCCGCGCGAGAGACTCCAAACCGCACCGCACGGAATTTGCCCGCCTGTCGCGACCCGCCTCGCCCGCCGCGCAGGCGATCAAAGTTTTTTGTGCCTCACGCCAAAGTGACCACCCATGTGCTACCGCCCCACGCCAGTGGCCCCCCAATCCAAGCTCCGCGAAGCAGCGTCGCTAGCTCGCCACATCCCGCGAACATTTCACCTGGCGCGGCAAGCCGGCCCAGCAACGGGCGTAGCCATCGCGATCGTAGCGATGAGCTCGGCCGTCGTTCCCGCGGGACTCGCCTGGGTCGGAAAACTCATCGTCGATGGTGTGGTGCACGCGGCGAAGTCCGGCGAAGCGAGCGAGCGACGTGCCGTCCTGTGGCTCGTATTGCTGGAGCTGGCGCTCATGGCCACCTCGACCGGTCTCACGCGGCTCTCGTCGCTCTTGCGTGAACTGCTCCGCGCCAACCTCGGCAACTGCGTCAACGAAGCGATTCTCGAAAAAGCGGTGACGCTCGAGCTCAGGCATTTCGACGACGCCGCCGTTTACGACAAGATGCAAAACGCGCGGCGCGAGGCCAGTGCGCGCCCTTTCTCGCTGGCCACGGGACTGCTCGGCGCGGTGCAGAGTCTCGTCACGCTCGCTTCGCTGGCGGTGCTTCTGGCGCGGCTTTCGCCGTGGAGTACCGCGCTGCTGGCGCTCGCGAGCGTGCCTGCCTTCATCGCCGAGACGTCGCTGGCGCGGCGCGCTTTTCGTCTCTATTCGTGGCGTGCGCCCGAGGGGCGGCGCATGAATTATCTCGAATATATTTTGACGCGCGACACGCACGTGAAGGAGGTCAAGCTCTTCGGACTCTCCGATCTGATCCTCGGTCGCTACCGCGCGCTGTTCGCGAAGTTCTACGCCGAGGATCGCGCGCTGGCGCTGCGTCGCGCGGGGCTTGGGCTTTTGCTGTCGCTCGTGTCGCTGCTGGCGTTTTACGGCGCCTACGTCGGTATGGCACTTCGCGCCGCGGCGGGCGCCATTTCGCTCGGTGATCTGACGCTCTACGTCGCCGTGTTTCGCCAGGGCCAGCAAGCGATTCAGGGACTTCTCGGGCAGATGGCCGGTCTCTACGAAGACGCGCTCTTCATGTCGAATCTTTTTGCCTATCTCGATCTGCCGACCACGGGCGAAGCACCACGGTTGGCGGTCCCGAAACGCGCGTCAGGCGGCGTCCAACGACTAGAATTTCGTGATGTCCATTTCCATTACCCCGGTAATGATTCGGACGTGATCGACGGCGTCAATCTGATCATCGAACCCGGCGAAAAGATCGGTCTGGTCGGCGACAACGGCGCCGGGAAATCGACGCTCATCAAGTTGCTTCTGCGCCTCTACTCCCCGACGGCGGGCGCCATTCTCTACGGCGGCGTCGATCTGCGCGACATGGATCCCACCGAACTGCGCCAGCGCTTCGGCGTCGTCTTTCAAGACTTCGTCCGCTACCAATTCACGCTCGGCGAAAACATCGGGCTTGGTTGGCTTCCCTCGCTCGAGGATCGCGCGCGCATTACCGAGGCGGCGCAACGCGGCGGCGCCGATTCAGTCATTGCCAATGTGCCGCACGGACTCGACGCGGTGCTCGGCGGCTGGTTCGAAGCGGGCCAGGAACTCTCCACGGGCCAGTGGCAAAAGGTAGCCACCGCGCGCGCGTTCATGCGCGAAGCCGAAGTGCTGGTACTCGACGAACCGACCGCTTCGCTCGACGCGGAGGCCGAGCATGATCTCTTCGCGCGCTTTGCCGCGCTCACAGCGGGCAAGAGTGCGCTGCTCGTTTCGCACCGCTTCTCCACGCTGCGCATGGCCGATCGCATCGCCGTGTTGCAGAAGGGGCGCATCACCGAGCTCGGAACGCACAAAGAGCTTCTGGCGCAGAATGGGCGCTATGCGCGGCTGTATACGCTACAAGCGAGCGGCTACGATTTGGGGCGGTGACGCTGCTCGCCCACGCGGCGTAAACTCGCGCGCATGATCGAATCGCCTTTCGCAAAGTCCTGGTCCCTCGACGCGCACATCACGTTCTTGAATCACGGATCGTTCGGTGCCTGCCCGCACGAAGTGGTGGCGTTGCAAGACGAGATTCGCGCCAAGATGGAGCGAGAACCGGTTTCGTTTTTTGTGCGCACGTTGGAACCGCTGCTCGACGAATCGCGCGCCGCGCTCGGCGAACTCGTGCATGCCAATCCTGACGACATTGCGTTCGTGAGCAACGCCACCGCCGGCGTGAACACGGTCGTGCGCTCGCTCGTCTTCGAACCGGGCGATGAAATTCTGACGACCGATCACGCGTACAATGCGTGCAAGAACGCGCTGCTCTACGTCGCGGAGCGACACCGCGCGAAGGTGGTGGTGGCGAAGGTGCCGTTTCCGATTTCGTCACCCGAGGAAATCACCGAAGCAGTGGTGGCGCGCGTCACGCCGAAGACAAAACTCGCGCTGATCGATCACGTCACCAGCCCGACCGCGCTGATTTTTCCGGTGGCCGAAATCACGCGGGCGCTGCAAGCGCGCGGTGTTGCGGTGCTGATCGACGGCGCACACGCGCCGGGCATGGTCGCGCTCGATTTCGAAGCGCTGGCGCCCGACTACTACACGGGCAATTGTCACAAGTGGCTCTGCGCGCCGAAGGGCGCGGCGTTTCTCTACGCGCGGCGCGATCGCCAGAAGGGCCTGCGGCCGCTCTCCATCAGTCACGGCGCCAACTCGTCACGCACCGATCGCACGCGCTTTCGCCTGGAATTCGATTGGGCCGGCACCGATGATCCGAGCGCGTTTCTCTCGGTGAAGGCGGCGATTGATTTTTTGAGTCGGCAAATGCCGGGCGGCCTAGCCGCGGTGCGCACGCACAACCACGCGCTGGCGGTGAAGGCGCGAACGATATTGTGCGAAACGCTCGACGTGAAACCACCGTGCCCAGAGATGATGCTGGGATCGATGGCGACCGTTCCGATCGCGGATGGCAACGGTGCGCCGCCGATCGGCCCGGTCGGACTCGACGCCTTGCAAGCGCGGCTTCACGACGAATTCGGAATCGAAGTGCCCGTCTTTGCTTGGCCCGCGCCACCGAGACGCCTCCTTCGCGTGTCGGCGCAGCTCTACAACCACGAAGGGCAGTACCGAAAATTGGCGGAAACGTTGCGGAGGATTCCCAGCTAGCGACTCGGAACACGCGGCTTTTTTCGTTGCGCGTGCAACTCGTTCGCGGTCACGATTCCTTTTTCGTCGAGCATCGTCACCAGCGCACCGAGGACGTCTCCCGTTTTTTGCATCGACGCTTGTAGGTGCTGCACACGCAGGAGGTCGGCGGCAGTAAACACTTCTCCGTCGAGCGAAACCGGCGCTGGGGTCGGTTTCGGTGGTTGCGCCAAACCGTAAGCGGTATCGATCGTCCGCAGGAGAAGACGCGGCTCGGCCACGGTCGGATGGATCCGCTTTCCCGTCCGATCTTTCGCCGTGGCGATGGTCTCCTGATTTGTCGGATCGGCCATAGCCAGCCACAGCGTGCGGCCATCGTCGCGCAGGGCCACCGGGAGCACGGCTTGGCGACGGCAGTAGTTCGCATCGAGCAATGACAGCGCTTCGGTATCGCGCGGCATCATGGTCAGATCAACGTGCAAAAGCTTCAGCGCGGATGCCAGGATTATGGTGGTCTGATTCTCGGTCGCGATACCCAGCTCGGCAATCACCGTCTGGGGATAGGCTTCAGAGAACGCGCAGCGATCGAGAACCGCGGCCATTTGATCGGGCCGCAAGAGCCGCGCTGTGACCAGCGTCTCGCACAACAAATGCTTGGACATCAGCCGCGGCCCAGCAACACGAGTTTTTCTTCCGGCGGAATCACGCGGTAATCCCCGGAGAAGCAGGCGTCGCAAAAAGCGTCGCGATCGTTTTTCACCGCGCGGTGCAGCCCCGCCACGCTCAAGTAGCCGAGCGAATCGGCGCCGACAAAGGCCGCGATTTCGGCGACGGAATGGGCGCTCGCGATCAGCTCCGCGCGCGTCGGCGTGTCGATGCCGAAGTAACAGGGATTGACCGTCGGCGGCGCGGTGATGCGCAGGTGCACTTCGCGTGCGCCGGCCTCGCGTAAGAGCTTCACGATTTTGCGCGACGTAGTTCCGCGCACGAGTGAGTCGTCGACCACCACCGCGCGTTTGCCAGCGACGACCTGTGCCACCGGATGGAGTTTCAATTTGACGCCGAAATTGCGAATGGCGTCGCGCGGCTCGATGAACGTGCGGCCGACGTAGTGGCTGCGAATGAGACCGAAGTCGAAGGGAATGCCGCTCGCTTCCGAGTAGCCGAGCGCCGCGGGAACGCCAGAGTCGGGAACGGGAACAACGACGTCGGCGACGGTGGGATATTCATTCCACAGCGCAGCACCGAGACGTTTGCGCGCTTGGTAAACGCTGCGACCGAAGACGGTGGAGTCGGGCCGCGCAAAGTAGACCAGCTCGAAAATACATTGCCCGAGTCGCGCCGGCGCGGGCAGCCGCAAGGACGAAGTGCCGCTGGCGGAGATCGTAAAAATTTCGCCGGGCTCGATCTCGCGCGTCGTTTTCGCTTCGATAAGATCCAGCGCGCAGGTCTCGCTAGCGAACACCGTCGCGCCTTTGAGCGTACCGAGCACCAACGGCCGAAAGCCGAGCGGATCGCGCACCGCCACGAGCTCTTTGGCGGTCATCAGTGCGAGCGAATAGGCGCCTTCGACGTGCGACAACGCGCGAGAAAGCCGCTCGGCCAGCGATCCGCCCTGCTCTTTCGCGAGCAGATGGATGAGCACTTCGGTGTCGCTGGTGGTGGCGAAAATCGCGCCTTCTGACTCGAGCCGTTCGCGCAACGCCACCGCGTTGGTGAAGTTCCCGTTGTGACAAAGCGCGACTTGTTCGCCGCGCACACTGACCAGAAACGGTTGCGCGTTAGCAATGCCGCCGCCGCCTGCCGTCGAGTAGCGCACGTGCCCGATGGCGCGATCGCCGGGCAGCCGCGCCAGCGTGGGGCCGTCGAAACCTTCCGAGACCAGGCCCAGCACGCGTTCGGCGCGCAGCTTGCCGCCGTCGCACGCCACGATGCCGCCTGCCTCTTGGCCGCGGTGCTGGAGCGAATGGAGGCCGAGATACGTGAGATTCGCAGCCTCGGGATGGCCGAAGACGCCGAAGACGCCGCAATGTTCGTGGAGCTCGTCAATTGGCATCGCGGCAGAGTGTAACGCGCTTAAGCGCGCAGGCGGAAAAACGAGTGAATTATTTGGCAGCCAGCTCGTGAAACTGCACGCCGTGAATCCAGATGGTCCAGTAGAGCTCGGGGAGAAGCGGCTCTTCCGATGCGAGATTGACGTCGCCCGACAGCTCGATTCGTTCCACGTCGAAATAGAATGGATTCAGAAAAGCAACGGCTTCTTCCGGCGACCGGATGGACGCTGGCTCGAAGTGTCGCCAGAAGAATTCGAGATCAAAGGAATGAAGGAAGTCAGCCTCAAAAGAGTGCGCGCGGCCAGTCCAGCCGATCCGCATTTCCTATTTTGCGAAGCCCGGCCCGAGCATTAATCGATCGGAACACCCTGGCAGTAACAGCGGAAGGAAAAGGACGTACTGTGCGGCGAATGCGTCTGGTTGGATCCATTGGCGTCGCGCTGCTGATCGTGCTGGCAACGGTGGATTTGCAGTGGTTTGAGAAACCGCCAAATGTGCAACCCGTACCGACGGTACGTGCCGACAGCGAACTGACCGTTGAAGTCGCAAACGAGTCGTTCGACCTCCCTCCGAAAATCCATATTGCAGGCTATCCGGGCTGGAAAAATCGCGAGGCAAGTGGAGGCATTCAAGGCAGCGTTGGTGCTCGGACTTTACGGTTCAACTCGGCGGGGAAACGGGTTGTAGCCATCGTGCTGCTCGACCTTCTTCTCATTGCCCCGGGACTTGAGCGCGAGATTCAAGAGCGTGCAGGCAATCGAAATGTGCTCGTTGTTGCAACGCACACACACTCCGGACCAGGGGGCTACTTCCAAGCGCTTCCTTTTGAAGTCGGCGCGCTTGGCCGCTTCAATCCAACGGTCCGAAGCGCCATCGTAAGCGCGAGCGAGCGCACACTTGTCGCGCCATCCCAGGACAGCTCGCCATGCGTGCTCGAAGCAACGCAGGTTCCGACCGCGACGTTCAATACCGGACGGACGCCGGGTCGCGATCCGGACCAGACTGTTACGGTCTTGAATTTGAGCGAGGACTTCGACGGCTTCGATGCGCTCATCCTCGCCGCGCATCCGACCACCGCCGGGCGCGAACCCCGGCTCTCCAGAGACGTGCCGGACCATTTCGATCACGGATTTGTTTTCCAAGGAGCCGGGGGCGACGCAGCCCCTGGACAACTTCTACGTGACGGCGACGCGCTCGACGCTTGGCTGGCACCAGTGCAGCAACTGCGTTGCACTCCGGTTTCCCTCGCCCGTGTCGAAATCGCCCTCCCACCACTCCGCATGCGCGCCGGCCCGTGGCCGCTGCAACGTCTCCTAACGAATCTCCTCCTCCCTTGGCGTTCCCGCACCACCGTCGTCTCCGTGCTGCGTCTCGGCGACGTCGTGCTCGGGTTCGTCCCCGGCGAACCGGTCGGCGCATTCGGCGAGCCGTGGCGCAACATGTTGCGCGATCTCACCGGCGCCAAAATCGCCGCGGTCGTTTCGCTGGCCTCCGACTATATCGGCTACGTCGAAACGCCCGAAATGTGGGAGCGCGGCGAAGGCGAAGCGAAGCGCGTCTACTACGGTCCGCAACTCGGCACGGTGATCGCGGACGGCTTGGCCACGGCGGCGCGCGCGGTTGCGATCGCGCAATGAAGAGCTGTCGATTAATCGGCAGCTCTTCAATCCGACGCGCAATCTTGAGCGCGGCGGCGGGTGGGGTGAGCCCGGGGTCCGACGGAGCGCTTCCAGCGCCTCCATCCGGGCCGGCGGCGTTTCTAACCTGCGCCGCACATGCGCCGATTCACTCGGCGCAGAGGGGCGGGCGGCGGCCCGACCCTTCAAGTCAAGAGTTGTCGATGGCAATTAATCGACAACTCTTGACTTGAAACCGAATCGAAACTTGGACGTAAGCGAAGGGCCGTGAATATCTTGCCCCGCGTCACGTCCCTTCCGTACCGCTAAAGGAGCCTGCATGACCCACCGCAACATTCGCAACCTGACGCTCTGCTGCGCGCTCGCCTTTCCGCTCGCCGCGCTGGCCGATGGCCGCACCGACGGTCCCGAAGGATCTGAAATTGGCAAAGGCGGTTACGAGCGCGTCGGAGGCGGCAACTACTCGCTCGGTCTCGACTGGGGCTACGCAGGCGGCGCTGCACCGGCCTCACCAGGCGCGCCGCTCTTCGTCGGTCTTACCGGTTCTTACTGGGCGGACGACTGGTTCCTGATCGACGTCTCCGCGTCGTACCTCTTCTACCAAAAGAACTTCGACGTCCTGGCCGGCCCGCGTATGCGCACCACATTCTACCCGGTCAGCACCAGCCTCGGACTCAAAGCCGGCGCGACATTCGCCTCAGACGGCGCGCTGCGTTTCGGCCTCCAGCCCAACGTCGGCGCGGACATTCTCCTCGGACGCGTGACGCTCGGCCTTTTTTACGCACCCGACATTTTGTTCAGCAACCCGATCACCGTTGCTCACAAGATCGGCATGAACATCGGGATGCGTTTCTAATGCTGGCCGCCCTTCTGCTCGCGCAACTGGCCGCGCTGCCGTTTCCGAACGCGCACAGCGAGACCATCAACATCATTCAGTGGGACGCCAACGCGCTGCCGAAAATCTACGAGCGCTCGGCGCAGCTACCGCTCACCGACGACGAGCTCGTGAAATTGTCGAAGGCCGGATTCGACGTACCGTCCCTGGTGAAGATGATCTCCGAGCGGCGCTGCGCGTGCGACGCCTCGGCGGACGGTCTCATCCGGCTCAAGGATCACGGCGTGCCGAAAGAAGTGATCGCCGCCGTTTCGCTGCATTCGCTCGCGCCCAACCGCGCGCTGACGCTCGACCTCACGCTCGATCTCACCGGCGAAAGCCAAGAGGCGCGGCAGAATTTTCTCTATTTCTTTGTGAGCGACGGCGACCTTACCCGCGTCTTTTCCGCGAACCTCGGCGATCTTCTGGCACACCGTTTCGCGCACGAAACGATGGTGGACAAAAGTGACCTTTTGATTGCTCACACCGTTCGGCGCATCCGTCTGATCGGAGAAGTTCCGCTCAAGATTTACGGCGCGCACACCGTGCTGGTCGCCGCCTCCGCCAATCCGACACTCACGCATCCGAGCGGCCTCTCGTCCACCGAGCGCGCCAAAGCGCAAACGTATTCGCTCGACTATCCGCGCGCGTCGATGCAGAGCCTCTGCCGGCTGACTGCCGGTTATCAACGCGACGCCGTGCTCACCGATCGCTGGAATTTCGCTGGAAGCCGTTTCGAATGTGAATGGAATTAAGGGAGAACATGATGACGTTCAGAAAGATCGCTCTCGTCGGATCCGCCCTCGCCGCTTGCGCCGGGCCGCGCGCCTTCACGCGTGGCACCTACGAAGATCCCAACACCATCGAGATGCTCTCCGATCAATTCAACGAAAACGACTTGCAACTCATCGCGAAGAAGATGGTCGACTCGCTGGAGACGTCGCCATCCTTCACGCAAATTCCCGGCAAACCCGTGCTGGTGGTGGGCAAGATGAAGAACAGCACCTCCGAGCACATCGACATGCGATCGCTGGCCGACAAGATTCAGGTGCAGCTCTCACGACTCGGAAAATTTTCGTTTCAGGACAAAGAGGCGCGCGAAGAGATCGCCAAGGAATATGAATTCCAGGGATCGGGCTACGTGAAGCCAGGTGAGGCGAAGGGGCCCGGCAATCAGGCCTCGGTAGATTATCTGCTCACCGGCGAGATTTCCTCCATCGTGCAAGAGGTCGGCGCCGACAAGCTCGTCTATTACAAGATGACGTCCAAGCTTCATAACCTCAAGTCCGGCGTCGTCGAGTGGACCGACGAAAAAGAGCTGCGCAAGAAGTTCGAGAAAAAAGGCGTGAGCTGGTAGCGCATGAGAAAGGCCGCGGCGTTGCTGGCGCTCGCCACGTCGGCGTGCGCGAGTGACTACATCGCCAGAACGCGCGGCGTGCGACAATCGTACGAATCGTACGACTACCCCGGCGCGCTCAAAGCGCTAGAGCCCGAGGACAAAGGGCCGGTCATCGACAAGCTCCTCGTGCTGCTCGATCGCGGAATGATTCTTCACGCGGCCGGCAAATACGAAGAGAGCATCAAAGTGCTGGCGGAGGCCGACAAGCTTTCGCAGCAACTCGATTTCACTTCGGTGAGCGAAGAGGCGTCGGCGCTGGTGACGAACGAGCGTGAGCGCGCCTACCGCGGCGAAGATTTTGAGAAGCTGATGGTGAGTGTATTGCAAGCGCTCAACTACGCCGAGCTCAAGCGCGACGAAGATGCGCTGGTGGAAATTCGCCGCGTCAACGAGCGCATGCGCAAGATGATCAACGAGGAGAAAAAACCTTACCAGCAGCTGGCCATCGCGCGTTATCTCGGCGGCGTGCTCTACGAAGATCAGGGCGACGAAGACGCGGCGTTCATCGATTACAGCGAAGCGGAACGGCTCGCTGGAAATTTGGGCGCGCTGGCGGACGCCCTGGTGCGGCTGGCGAGACGAACGGGACGAGACGACGCCTACCGCACGTTGAAGACTAAGTACCCGGCGGCCGACGAAACCGACCTCACGCGCAGCGAAGGACAACTCGTGGTGGTGGTCGAGGCCGGATTGTCTCCGCAGAAGGAACCGGCCGATCGTCATGAAGAACACAACGGCGCAGTAGAGATCATCAAAGTTCCCGCCTACCAGGATCGCGGCGCGCCGCCGCAGGTCACCGTTCGCATTGGCGATGCAGCCGAGCCAACCGTCACGGTGACGTCGCTTCGTGAAGTAGCCAAGACGCATCTCGAAGATCGCATCGGCCGCATGGTCGCGAAACAGCTCGCGGGCGCAGCGGTGAAAGCCGGAATCGGCGTGGCCGCGGCGCAGCTGACCGACAGTAAAGCGATCGGCGAGCTCACGTTTATTCTGCTTTCGGCGCTCAATGCGGCCGATTTGCGCTCGTGGCTTTCGCTGCCCGCAGAATTTCAAATCGCGCGTTTTCGGTTGCCAAGTGGAAAAATGAGCGTGCACGTCGAAGGGCACGGAAAGACCACGGAGCATGACGTGGAAATCAACCCCGGCCGCGTGACGCTTTTGACGGTGCGGCGGTACTAATCCCCATGCTCGCTTGTATCGATGCTGTCCCGCTCCGTGGATGGCCGCGTCAATCCCCGGGTCAAGCCCGGGGACGGCCATGACGGACTGAACGGTTACTCACTACGCCTTCTTCACCCGCGTCACCTTCAGCTGAACCACCCGCGTCTCGCTCCGCCGCGTCACCTTGAGCTCGAGCCCGCTGGCGTAAAAGCAGTCCCCCTGCGCCGGAATCGCGCCCGCGAGTGACGACACGAATCCACCGAGCGTTTCGTAGGCGTCGCCCTCCGGCACCTGCGCCAAAAAGACCTCGTTGAATTCCGCCATGCGCATGTCCGCGCGCACCAACGCTGCGCCGCTCTCTAGCCTCTCCACCTGCGGCTCCGCGTGGTGCGTCTCCTCGCCCATCTCGCCAACGATTTCGCCGATGATGTCCTCGAGCGCCACCACGCCCATGAAGCCGCCGTATTCATCCACCACCATGGCGATGCGGCTCTTGGTCCTCTGCATCTCCCGCATCAGCGCGGCAATGGGCTTGGACCAGGGCGTGAACATGGCCGGCCGAATGAGATCTTGCAGAACGATAAGCGACGGGTTGGCGATGAGGCCCAGCACGTCTTTGCCGTGCAACACGCCGACAATGTGATCGAGATCGCCCTTGTAGACGGGCATCCGCGTGTGGCCTTCCTCGATGAGCAGGCGCACAATTTCATCGGGTGGAACATCGATCGGCACCGCGACCACTTCGGTCCGCGGCACCATGATCTCCTTGGCCACCTTTCCGCCGAAGGCAAACACCGAGCGAATCAACTCGGGCTCTGGCGCGTCGGGCGCGCGCTGCGCGGCGGCGGTGAGGTAGCGCTCCAGATCTTCGAGCGGCGGATGCGGCGCGGAAAAGCGCGGCACGGCACCGAGACGAGAGAGCGCGAGCCCAGCCGCGGCGCGGTAAAAACGCGCCAGGGGAGCAGCCATCGCCGCGGCCCAGTACGTCGTGCGCGCCAGGCGGAGCGCCCACATTTCCGGCTTCGCCGCGCAAAGCGATCGCAAGAAAAGATCGGCCGCCAGCGCGAAAGCCGCGGTGATCAGCGCCGCCGACAATGCGACCACCGCATCGTCGGCCAGTCGCACACCGCAGAGGGCAACCAGGGCGGAAGCAGTGGCCAAGAGCGTCGCCGTCAGCGTGCGTGCGCCACCCGCTTCGCGCTCCGGATCGAGCTTGAGCGCCAGCAACCGCGCCGCCCGTGGATCGCCCGATCGCGCCAGCTCCTGGGCACGCGTGCGCCCCACCGCCACGATGGCCACGTCGGCCCCTGCCACGACCGCGCGCAAAAGCAGCGCGGCGGCGGCCACAACGAGGAGCGCGAGCGAGGACACGGAAACGCAAGGCTACAGGGTCCGGGCCGCGGGCTCCAGAAAAGCGTTGCGCGCGGCGCTCATCCGCCGCTGATGTTGAACCCGCGGACTTCCGCTTGACCCTGGCCATTGTTCTGAATCACTACCGCCGGTCCGTGATCATGGAGGTTGTGTTGTGGGTCCGAGCTCGGCGGGCATTTCGGATCCAAGTCCCATGTGGAGCATTCCGCCACCGCGTCACTGTCGATCTGAAACACGATTTTATGCGGCAAGGTGTCGGTCACGTTCACCACGGCGCCCGCCGGCGGCGGATCGGGATTCCAATAGAGAAAGATGTCGTCGCACTTCGTCTGAGGCGGCCAGATGTCACCGAGCGTGCGACTCGCGCCGTAGTTCAGACCCGGCGATTGATCAGACTCCGCAAGGACCGGATGCGCGTGCGAGACCCAAACCTCGCTGAAGGTCCCGCAGATCGGATCGCTCTGAGCGTTGTTGAACTCCACTGCGATCTTGTCGCCCGGAGCGAAGTCGCCGATGACGGCGAAGTTCCCCGGGAGAGGGCTACGAACGTTCGCGCAACTTGTGGTGTTGGAGTGCATAATCCCGAACTGGTTGTCGCAAGACTGGCCGAAAGTCAGCGTCAGTTTTTCTGCTTCGTGCTTGGGCGAAATTTTCCCGAACGCGGTGGCCTTACCCGCCCCGCGCACCGCCGTCGCTTCGTACGTTTCCAGCCCGGTCGTGGAGACCACCGACACCACATTGCTCTCGACCAACGCACCATTCTTCACATCAAACGTCCAGACGTCGATCGCCGGATTCGCGCTCGAAGGCAGCGTCGCCTTGACGTGAATGCTCGTAGCATCGGCCGGAATTTTTTGAAAATCCAGCGTGAGCTTGGTGAGAAACGCCGACGAATTGACACCCTCGTTCAGTCGCATCTCCGTGCAGGCGTGCGACTCTGCTGGCAGGCGCGGCGCACCGGTGCGCACGCCCTCGTTGAGCCCATTGAGCGCGCCCTGCGCATCCCACGCATCATTGACCATCGCGTCGACCATCCCCTTGGTAACAAGCCCCACCTTCGACGCGAACCCGCGCGCCGTGTTGCCGATGAAGGCGTCGATACCTTTACGGAAAAAAATCGCAGGCATCTGCGAACCGGCGTTGGCGCCCCAGCAAACGTTGGCGATGACCAGGCCGCCCGCGAAGGATCGCAGACGGCTGAAGAACGCCGGCGTGACGTAGGTGAAGCGCGTGTGGAGGAGACTGTTCAACGCATCGGGGATGTCGAGACCCGCGGGCACGATTTCACAGAGATGATGATCCGGATCGTCGAAAGTGGTGATGGTGCGGCTGCAGTCTTCGTTCTGACGCCAGCGAGCCGGCGGTGTCTGCGCATCGGCCCAGGCCGCGGCGGTCGTCCATTTCGTATCTGTCCACAACCACGCCTTGCTGTCTGTCTCGAAGTGGCCGTGGCCGACGAGAATTACGAGACCAGCGTCCGAGATATTAAGAATATCGTCAAGCGATGGGCTCTCGTGCACCTCCACGGCGACGTCGAGCTGTTTCAGCTCATCGACAATGCCGTCGCGCATCCCGTTCCACACAGCGAGCTCATCCGGATCAGCTTTGCCCCAGTCGAGAACAACGGCCTTACGTTTGATGGGCGAGAGATCCAGCCCACCAAAACGGCGCGGCGTTGGTTGCGCACAAGAGTCGGCCGCACCTTCGCGCGTACGCGACGCAATCGTGCGCTCGGCCCAATCGGGAATCTGATTGTAGGGAATCACCAGGCCCGGCTGACCGACGCGCGTGGTGAAGAGCCAGGCGTATCCACTTTCGGTCTGGTGCGCCTCCGCAATTTCCGGGCGGCTTTGCAGGTACCCAGTGAGCGCCGCTCGGGCCTGCGCAGCACCGTTGGACTTTGCTTGCGCGTCGTAAAAATTCAACGCACCCTCGATCAGTTGATCCTGATCGGCTGATCCCGCGGTGCCACTGTCCGCCGCGCCACCGTCCGATTGGCCACCATCCGACGGACCGCCGGACGGCGATTTGGTTGTGCGGCAGGCCAAAAGAAGAACGAGTGCGACTGCAAAGAATTTTGGCATCGGCAGATTATCCCACGAATCGTTCCGCTCTTTTTGGGGCGAGCGATGCGCTCGTCGGGGGAACACCGTGGTAAATCATCGGCCGTGACCAAGCCCGCCGTCGGGAGCAGCATCGCCGGAATCTTCGCGCTCTTTGGCCTCGCCGCAGTTGCCGGCGCCATAGTGTTGCGCACCGCTCCACTCGGGCCCTGGCCCACCGCCGGGCTATCGTTCGCCGCCGTCGTCGCTGGCGCGCTGCTCATCTCTTGGGGCGCCGAGGCCGCGCAGTTTTACGTGAGCCAAGGTCTAGCGGTCGCCTTCATCGCGCTGCTCCAAGTGATGCCCGAGTTCATGGTGGAGGCCAACATCGCCTGGCGGCGCGAAGTCGATCTGATGTTCGCCAACGCCACCGGCAGCAACCGCATCCTCATCGGCGTGGGATGGCCGCTAATTTTTTTCACCGCCGACATTGCCTCGCGCCTCAAGGGCAAAGGCGGCATCGGTAGCATTCGAATTTCGCGAGAGCACATCATCGAGGTGTTCGCTCTACTCGTGAGCTCCGCGTATTACCTTGTATTGCTCGCCAAGGGCACGCTCTCACCGGTGGATTCCATCGTGCTCGGTGGCTTCTTCGTGATCTATTTGTGGCTCCTCGCGCGACTGCCGCCGGAGACCGAAAATGGCGACGACATGCTGGCGCCCGCGCGCTTCCTCATCGAGCGTCCGGTGCGCTTTCGCCGCGAATGGATCCTCGCCGTGTTCGTGGTGGGCGCGATCCCGCTTCTCTTCGTCGCCGATCCGTTTGTCACCTCGATGAAAACGATCGCCGTGCAACTCTCCGGCGCGCGCACGCACGAGGCGGTGATGCACGCGCAATTCGTGTTCGTTCAGTGGGTGGCGCCGTTTCTTTCGGAGTTTCCCGAGAAGCTGACGGCTTTCTACTGGTCACGCACCGTACGGCTGGCGCCGATGGCTCTGCTCAACATGATCAGCTCGACGGTGAGTCAGTACACGGCACTGGTGGCGATGATTCCGCTCGTCTACTCGGCGAGTGTCGGCCACTTCGCGGCGGTGCCGATGTCGCCGCTGCACCGTGACGAAGTTTTTCTTTCGTTCGCCATGACGCTCTACGGTTGCGCGGCGCTCATGAAATTGCGCTTCACGCTCGGCAACGCGCTCGTCGTGCTCGGCGGCTGGCTCTTGCAATTTCGCTATCCCGGTGTGTTGCCCTACGCGCCCATCGATTCGCACGTCGCCGTGGCGTGGGCGTTTGTCGCGTTGGCCGCCCTCGAAGTGGTCCTCCGATTCGGCGAGATTCATCGCGCGCTGCCAGCAGCATTGTCGCACGCACGATCACTGCTCGCCATCAAACCTCGGCCATGATTGATCGGGGCGTGCTTGATCGCCCCTACGCCTCCGTAACAGTCGCTCATTGCATCGGCTCGCCAGACAGAACCGCTCCATCTTGTTAGACTCCGCCGTTTTCCGCTCTGGAGACGACGTTGGAACCCGAAAAAATCCTGATCAAAGGCGCCCGCGAGCACAACCTCAAGGGTGTCACGCTCGAGATTCCCAAAAAGCGCCTGGTCGTCTTCACCGGCGTCTCCGGCTCCGGCAAGAGCTCACTCGCCTTCGACACGCTCTACGCGGAAGGACAGCGGCGCTACGTCGAGTCGCTCTCCGCGTACGCGCGGCAGTTCCTCGGGCAGATGGACAAGCCGCACTACGACATCATCCGCGGCCTCTCGCCGACGATTTCCATCGAGCAGAAATCGGCCAGCAACAACCCGCGATCGACGGTCGGCACCATCACCGAGATTCACGATTATCTACGCGTGCTCTTCGCGTCGATCGGCAAGCAGCATTGCCATGTGTGCGGACGACGGGTCGGCAAGCAGTCGGCTGGGCAGATCGTCGACGAGCTGAAGCGGTTGCCGGAGGGAACGAAGCTCACGCTGCTCGCGCCGCTCGTAGAAAATCGAAAAGGCGAGCATCGCGACATTCTTGCCGACGCCAAGAAACGCGGCTTTGCGCGCGCCCGCATCGACGGAATCATGGTGGCGCTGGAAGACGTGCCGGAGCTCGACAAAAAAAAGAAGCACACGATTCACCTGGCCATCGATCGGTTGGTGGTGAAGCCCGAGATGGAACGACGCCTCACCGACTCGGTGGAGACCGCCCTCAAAGAAGGCAAAGGCGTTTTGCTGGCGCTCGTCGGCGCGAACGACGGCAGGAGTGAGCCAGGGGGCAGGAGCCGAACGGCTACGCCGGGCGGCGGTGGGGGACGGGTCCCCCACACTGACGCCGAACACGTCTACAGCGCGCACCTAGCCTGTCCCATCGACGGCGTTTCGTTTCCCGAGCTGACGCCGTCTAGCTTTTCGTTCAACAACCCGCTCGGCATGTGTCCCGATTGCCAAGGCCTCGGCACACGGTCGGACATCGATCCGGCGCTGGTGATTACGGACGAAACGAAAAGCATTCGCGGCGGCGTGATCGAGCCCTGGTCGAGCGCGCTGGATCGCGGCGGCGGCTGGACATTCCGCATGATCGAGAGCCTCGGCCAGTCGTTCTCCATTCCGCTGGATAAGCCGTGGCGTGAACTTTCCGAAACGCAGCGCAAGCTGGTGCTGCACGGATCCGGCGAAGCGCAGATGGCGATCAAGTGGTCGGAAGGCGGCCGCACCGGGACGTACAAGGCGCGTTTCGAGGGCGTCATACCGATGATTCGGCGCCGCTACAAGGAGTCGACCAGCGAGGGATTGCGACAACATTATCTTCAGTATTTTTCGAACGCCAAGTGCGACGCGTGTCACGGCGAGCGGCTACGGCCCGAGTCGCGCGCGGTCCGCATCGAGGGGAAATCGATCGTCGACGTGAGCGGGATGACCATCACCACGTGCCACAACTATTTGACGGGGCTGCCGCTCGCGGGTAACGACGCCACCATTGCCGTTGAGCTTTTGAAAGAGATCGGCAACCGGCTCAAATTTCTGCTCGACGTGGGACTCAGCTACCTCTCGCTCGATCGGCCGGGGCCCACGCTGTCGGGCGGCGAAAGTCAGCGCATTCGCCTGGCATCGCAGATGGGCAGCGAGCTGACGGGCGTCATCTACATTCTCGACGAGCCGTCGATCGGACTGCATCAGCGCGACAATGCGCGGCTCCTCGCCACGCTGAAACGACTACGCGATCTCGGCAACTCCGTCATCGTCGTCGAGCACGATCAGGAAACCATGGAAGAAGCCGACTGGATCGTCGACTTCGGTCCGGGCGCGGGCGAGTTAGGTGGCGAAGTTGTGGCGGAAGGAACGCCGGACGACATTCGCAAAAGCCAGCGTTCAATCACCGGCGCCTTTCTCTCGGGTCGGCAACAGATCGCCGTGCCATCACGCCGCCGCGCCGGAGACGGAACCAAGCTCGAGCTGCGCGGATGCACTGAGAATAATCTAAAGAATATTGATGCCGAATTTCCGCTGGGCACGCTCACCGCGGTGTGTGGTGTTTCCGGCGCAGGCAAATCGACGTTGGTCAACCGCATCCTCTACCCGGCGCTGGCGCGCAGCATTCACGGATCCAAAGCCACACCGGGCGCGCACAAAGCGCTGGCGGGCATCGAGCTGCTCGACAAGGTGATCGACATCGATCAGAAGCCCATCGGCCGCACGCCGCGAAGCAATCCGGCCACGTACACGAAAGTCTTCGATTCGATTCGGGACGTCTTCGCCCGCACACCGGAAGCGCGCGCTTACGGCTACGAGCCCGGCCGCTTTTCGTTCAACGTGGCCGGCGGCCGATGCGAAGCCTGCTCTGGCGACGGCTCGAAAGTCGTGGAGATGCACTTCCTCGCGGACGTCTACGTGCCCTGCGAAGTCTGCCTCGGCAAGCGTTTCAACGACGCCACACTGCGGGTCACCTACAAGGGCAAAAACATCGCCGAGACGTTGAACCTCTCGGTGCGCGAATCGATGGAGCACTTTTCGGTGCACCGCGAAATTGTGCGCATCCTCAAGACACTCGACGACGTGGGCCTCGGCTACATCAAGCTGGGCCAGCCTTCGCCGACGTTGTCGGGTGGCGAAGCGCAGCGCATCAAGCTGTCGCGCGAATTGGCGCGTATCGACACCGGACGCACATTGTACGTCCTCGACGAACCGACCACCGGCCTGCACTTCGAGGACATTCGGCGACTCTTGGCGGTGCTTGGACGTCTCGTCGACGCGGGCAACTCGGTGATTGTGATCGAGCACAACCTCGACGTAATCAAGTGCGCCGACTACCTCATCGACGTCGGCCCCGAGGGCGGCGACGAAGGTGGCCACATTGTAGCTACAGGGACGCCCGAGGACGTGGCGCGGGAACCCAAAAGCTACACTGGACATTTCCTCAAGCGCACGCTGGAGGACGGCGCTCGGTTGCGCGGCGTCTGACGTAACGTAACGTCGCCGTAGAAATCGCTCGTCCCCTCTGCTCGTCCAAGCCTCGCCCCGGCGTGCGCCGCGCGTTCCCACGCGTGAAAATACTTTCACGCTGTTCGTACGGCTCCGGAGACCCAAGCTTTTCGAGATGAAAGGGGGCCTCATGCGACAATCCATTTTTGCGGTCTTCGTCATTGGATTTGTGTGCGGTTGCGGGGGAGGTTCAACGACCGGTGGCGGAGGTGGAGGAACCACCACCGGCACAACGGGAGGCACGAGCAGCGGGACAACAGGTGGCACCACGGGTGGTACGACAGGTGGTACGACCGGCGCGGCCAGCTACCAAGCCACCGTTGCGCAACTCAACACGCAGGAAAAAGATCTCAACGCCAAATCCTTCACCTTGGCTCAGGCCTACAACACGTTCTTCGGTGGCAACACCGCGTCACTGAGCGCGGCCGATGCCGTCGCCCACGCTAAGGCGCTGGAGGACGCCGGTGACGCCTTCGTAGCGTCGCTCCAAGCCTACGACTCAACGACCACGACCTATGAGCAAGCGTTGGCCAACCCGCCCGGCAGTGGTACCAGCACGCAGGCCCAATCGGTCAGTGACCACACACTCGGGCAGGACCTGGGCGCGCTCATCGCGTTCGTGAAAGGCGGGCGCGCCGATTGCGAAAAAAACCATCCCATCGAAACCGACCCGGATGGCCTCAAGGCGTGCATCGACAAGCTGACGCACGACGCGCTGGCCGCCGCAGAACGGCTCGGCATCGACTCCACGGTTACCGGAGGTGCGGGAGCGATCGCTGGACTTGCAGCAGTCGCGGCGGAAGCGCCGGTGATTGTCGTAGTCGGTGTTGGCGTCACGGTTGGCGTGGGAGTCGGAATGCTGTGGGACTGGTGCACCAGCGTAGGCAAGCATGCGGGCCCCGCGACCAGTGGCGATTCGTGCTCGTTTGCGTCGTGCGAAACGGCGGTCATTCAGCTCGCCGATGGCCGCAAGGTGATGATCTGCTCCGTTCCGCCCGGCACCGGCCACCTAACGGTTCACCTGCCGGACGGCGCTCCGGTCTCCAAGGACCTGACCATCGGCCCCAGCGGCATCACCATCGACCTCTCCGGTTGCGACCCGGCCAAAGCGGCGGCCTCACCCGTGGATGCCAAGGCCTGTAACACCAACGCCAGTTCGACGGACGGGGCCAGCGCGACGGGAACGCAGTGCAGTGAGGTGTCGACCATCAGCGCTGGACCAACGCCCGCCTCACCTTCCGCTGGACAGAGCGTGACGGTCACCGCCGTGACCTTCCCAAGCGTGGGCGGCTGCGGCGTGACCTTTAGCGTGTCTGGCACCGACGGGTACACCAACACGCAGATGCCGACGACCGACGCCAACGGAACCGCCTCGTTCGTGATTCCAGGCGGCGCAGCGGGCGTGGTGGACACGGTAACGATCCAACTGGGCAACGTGCAGCGGACGGTGGTCTACACGTTCGGTGGTGGTGGAGCGACGCCTCCGTCCTAGTCGCGTATTACATTTGCGATCGATTCGAATACACGGCGCCCACAACGAAAGGGCGCCGTGTCTTTCTCGTGTTGCGGATTGAGTTACTGCGCGTTTAGAACACGCCATCCCACAACGGAGAAACAATGAAGACCTTCCAACGCTCGTTGTCCGCCTTCGCGCTGCTCTTCGCTTTGGCCTGCGGCGGCACCAGCACGGATACCAGTCAAAGTTGCAATGAAAATCACGAGTGCATCAACGGATCGTGCCACTGCAACGGCGGCCCCAAGGACAAGCTGAGCTGCTGCGATCCGAGCGACTCGTCCTGCGCCGGAACACCGAGCGCGTGCGACACCTATTGCAAGTATTGCCAGTAAAGCTACGGCTTCATTATCCGCACGTCGTAGTGACGAAGCTTCGGATCTTCAGACACGATCGTCATGTGCTCGATCTGCGCTTGCGCAACAAGCAACCGGTCAAAGGGATCGCCGTGATGGCGCGGGAGTGATCCGGCGCGTAGCGCATGTTCATTAAGAATCGTTAAGGCGAAGATTCCCGACTCGGACATCCGCAGCGGAATGTAGCGATTTGGCGCACTCGGTAAAGTAAGGTTGCCAAGCGCATGCTTGATAGCAATTTCCCAGACGCTAGCCGTTGACAAAAATACGGCGTTGCCTGGATCGGCGAGCATCGCCAGCGTTTCCGCAGAAAGCAGATGGAGCTGCGCCTTCGCCCAGAGGAAAACGTGGGTGTCGAGCAGAATTTTCACTTAAAGTAGCGCATGAACGATTCCGGCATCGGATCATTAAAATTGTCCGGAACCTTGAATTTTCCCTGGTCCTGCCCAAAAATGCGCTTCTTCTTCGCCCGTGTTTTCTTGATCGGAACCAAGCGGCAAACCGGCTTCCCGGCCCTGGCGATGATGATCTCCTCGCCCTCGGATGCCCGCTCGACGAGCTTGGAGAAGTTCGTCTTTGCCGCATGAATGTTCATCGTCATCCAACCAATCTAGCTTAGTCTATGGACTTAGTCCACCCTACGTCCCTACGGGCGCCGACTTCAAATACGCGTCGCGAATGTGCGCCGGCGGCTTGCGCAAATCCCACACCACGTGCATCCACGACAGCACTTTGAGCGTGTAGTAGCTGGCGTCGATCTCCCACCAGAAGAAGCCCTGCTTGGCGCAGCTCATGTAGTAGTGGTGGTTGTTGTGCCAGCCCTCGCCGAGCGTGATCAGCGCGAGTAGCCAGTTGTTGCGGCTGGTGTCGGTCGTCTCGTAACGGCGCGATCCGAAGACGTGCGAAAGCGAATTAATCGTAAACGTCCCGTGCCAGAGCAGCACGGTGGAGACGAAGAATCCCCACACGAGCAGCGACGGACCACCCGCAACGGCGAGCAGCACCGCGAGTGAAATCGTTGGCAAGAGGTGCCAGCGATCCAAAAAACGAAGCTCGGGAAATTTGGCGAAATCTTTGATGGCGTTCTCATCGGTGCGCGCGTACTTGCGCGACAAGATCCAACCGACGTGGGACCACCAAAAACCCTTTTGCGTCGGCGAGTGAATGTCCTCCAACTCGTCCGAATATTTGTGGTGATGGCGATGGTTGCCGGCCCACCAGAGCACGCCCTTCTGCGCGCAGGTTGAACCCGTGAGCGCCAGCACGAATTGGAAAGCGCGGCTGGTCTTGAACGAGCGGTGCGAAAAGTAGCGATGGTAGCCAGCGGTCACCGCGAACATGCGCGCCACGTAGAGCGCGATCGCGGCGAGCGGCAACCACCAGTGAAACGGCACCAGAAAGACGCCGACCAGCGCGACGAGGTGGACCGCGAAAAAAGGGAGTGAAGCGAGGACGTGGATGCGCTCATCGGGCGCGCGGCTTGGCATGTCGAAAGACTACGCCCGCCGCCGCGAAAATGTTCAGCGAAATAATCGTGCGCACCGCCTGCCTTCACGACTGTATTGCCGCCCGCCCGAGACGGTGTTAAGGCCGAGCGCATGCTAGATGCCGTCACGAAGGGCTTTCGCGCCGCTAAAAACAAGCTCACCGGCAAGGTCGAGCTCACCGAAGAAAACATCGACGACGCGCTCGGCGACATTCGCCGTTCGCTGCTCGAAGGCGACGTCGAGCTGACGGTTGCTCGCCGCTTTCTGGCGCGCGTGAAGGAGAAGGCCGTCGGTGAAGTGGTGGCGCTCAGGGCCGCGGGCAAAACCGGCAAGCGCGCGGTCGCCACGCCCGGTGATCATTTTATCAAGATCTGCCACGACGAGTTGGAAGCGCTCATGGGCCCAGTGGAGACGGGGCTCACCTTCGCCGAGAAGCCGCGGCCCACCGGCATCATGATGGTCGGTCTACAGGGATCCGGGAAGACGACGACCACCGCCAAATTAGCGCGGCATCTCATCGACAAAGGGCACAAGCCGCTGCTGGTCGCCGCGGACATCTACCGTCCGGCCGCCGTGGATCAGCTGCGCAAGCTCGGTGAGAAGCTCTCCATTCCGGTGCATTTTGCCGACGGTGTTCGGCCGCCCGAGCTGTGCCGGCAAGGCTTGGCGCAAGCGCGCGAAAAACATTGCGACGTGGTGCTCTACGACACCGCCGGCCGACTCGCCATCGACGCGGAGATGATGGCGGAGCTCGAAGAAGTCAAAGCGACCGTCGCGCCGGAAAATATCTTGCTCGTCTGCGACGCCATGATCGGCCAAGACGCCGTGCGCACCGCGGTGGAATTCGATCGGCGGCTTTCGCTCTCGGGATTCATCCTCACCAAACTCGACGGCGATGCCCGCGGCGGCGCGGCGCTGTCCATCAAGGAAGTCACCGGCAAGCCGATCAAGTTCCTCGGACTTGGCGAGGGGCTCGACAAGCTCGAAGAGTTCCGTCCCGAAGGTCTGGCGTCGCGCATTCTCGGATTCGGCGACGTCGTCGGCTTGATGAAGGATTTCGAAAGGGTCGTCGACGAGGACAAAGCGGAGAAGGACGCCGAAAAAATCCTCTCGGGGAAATTCGATCTCAACGACTTCGTCGAGCAGATCAAGCTCGTCAAGAAGATGGGATCGATCAACGATCTGCTGGAGAAATTTCCGCTCTTCGGTGAACTGCCCGAGGGGATGACCTTCGACGACAAGGAGCTCGGGCGCGTCGAAGCCATCATCGCTTCGATGACGCAGAAGGAGCGGCAGAACCCCGACCTGCTCAACGACAAGCGCATCGCCCGCGTGGTCAAAGGCTCGGGCCAATCAAAAGCGCAAGTCACCGGACTTCTGCACCGCTTCTTCGGCATGCAGAAAGTGATGCGGCAGATCGGCGACGCGCCGGGACTGCTCTCGCGGCTACCCGGCTTCCGGCAGATCGCGCAGCTGCGGCAGATGAAGGGAATGGACATGAAGGACCTCTTCGGCAACGAGCTGGCCGGACTGTCGCCGGAGATGATTCCGCAGGCCGGTGGCAAGGGATCGCATGCGGCCGCCATGGCGCGCGCGCGGCTAATGGGCTACGCGCCACCTGCGCGCGTGATGAGCGACGACGAAAAAGATCGGCTCAAAGAAAAGCGCAAGCGCGAGCGGCAGAACAAGAAGAAGAATCGCCGGCGGAAGTAAGCCGGGCGACAGTGCTTTTGCACGACGCTTGACAATTTATTCAGCACGCCGTTGCCGGCGTAAACGCGGCCTATAGGGTAACGGGCGTGAGACGCCCCCGTTCCATAGGAACCATTTACCTCGGGCGCGACAGGACCGCGCGACCCTTCGCCACTGCAGCGGGGCTTAGCCTCGCGCCCTTCGTCACATGACCATGCGCTCCCTCGTCCTTATCGTCGGGCTCTCACTCTCGACCCTCGCACAGGCAGGCCGGGCTCCGATTGGCTGGGTTCGCATCCCCGCGCACCCGATCGAGAAAGGCGGCGTTGGAAAAGTCTACAAAGGCAACGACGTCGTCCACAAACCGTTCGCTGTGAAGTTCAACGACGACGCGGCCGTCTCCGCGCACGAAGCGGACGTGCTCAAAAAGCTGAACGGCTATGACGGATGGCCGCGCTACCACGGCCGCTACGGAAATATTTTTCAAAAAAACCGCGGCCTCATCACGGATTGGGCCCACGGCGAGACGCTGGAAAAAATCGGCGTGCAACATCAACCGACGGCGGTGCAGATCGTTCGGCAGCTGCTCACGCACCTCGGCGAGCTCCATCGACGGGGTTATGTCCACCGCGACATCAAGCCACGCAATATTTTCTTTGACGCGCAGCGCGGCGCCGAATCAACGACGTTGATCGATTTTGGCCTCACCGAGCGGATTGGAACAACGGTCCATGGAGAGGGGACGCCTGCCTTCTGCGCGCCCGAGCAGTGGAGGGCAGGCAAGGCCACGCCGTCCTCTGACCTCTACGGAGCAGCGGGGGTTCTTGCGTTTCTCCTCACGGGACGCCTGCCCTTTCAGGAGACCGAACGACTGGTGGAGCAGGGAGTGAACCGTTCCGACTTAGAGCGCATCCACGAGCAACGGGACGTTCTCAGGAGCGTCACCGACCCGAGCCTGCGTGCGGTTCTGCACAAGGGGCTCAGTCCCAACCCCGCCGATCGGTACGAGTCGGCGAAAGCATTCCGCGACGCGCTGGCCCCGTTTGCGGGCTAGCTAAGTACGCATTCTATTAGAGCGGTTTTCACTTGCGTCGATCTCGCTCCCGTCATGGCCGGGCCCCGACCCGGCCATCCACGCGGTGGATGCCAGCACGATGCACGTGGATGGCCGGGTCAAGCCCGGCCATGACGGCTGAAGAGAGTCGGCTCAACGCAAATGAAAACCGCTCTAGTTCGGTGACGATGCAAAGAGACCGTCATGGCCGGGCTTGACGGGTTGGGCAGCCACACGTCAAGCGAGTTTTGGGATTAAGCCGCGGCGCCTGCGCCTTCGTCGATCGGCAGGTGGCACTTCTTGTATTTCTTCCCGCTCCCGCACGGACAGGGATCGTTGCGCCCCACGCGCGGCCCGGCGTGATGCACCGGCGTCTTGGGCGCCGACGCGTCCGCTTCGCCGTGGCTCTCCACCATGCGCTGCGGCCGGCGCGGCGCCGGAACTTCCGCGGCTTTGGCTTGCGGCTCCACGCGCAAGAGCGTCCCGACCACGTTCGCCCCCACGCGGCCTTTCATGATCTGAAAGAGATCGAATCCCTCTTTCTTGTATTCGAGCTTGGGATCCTTCTGCCCGTAGCTGCGCAGCCCAATACCCTGCCGCAAATGGTCCATCGTCAGGAGGTGATCCTTCCAGAGCGTGTCGATGATGTTCAAGTAGATCCACTGCGCGAAACGGTGGAACTGCTCCTCGCCGACACCATCAGGCGGCGGCGCCATTTTGCGGCGCAGCGATTTCTCGACAACATTGAATATATCCAGCTCCAGTTTCTCGCGATCGGGCGACGCGCCATCAAGCGAAACTTCAACGCCGAGCTGCTCCTTGAGCAGCCGCTGCAACGCCGGCGGATCCCAGTCGCCGCCCCGCTTGGGAAGGGCATTTTCGACCAATTCGATGACTTGATCTTCTATCAAGTCGAGGATTCGCTCTTCCTGGTGCTTCCAGTCGATGAGCTTTTCCCACCGCGTCTTTTTCTTGGTACGCGGATCTTCGTCGAACCCTACCAGCGGAACTCCAGCACCCGCGGCCAGCACTTCGCGCCGCATGCCGTAGATCGTCTTGCGCTGCTGGTTCATCACGTCGTCGTACTCGAGCAAGTTTTTGCGGATGTCGAAGTTCTGTCCCTCGACTCGTTTCTGCGCGCCCTCGATGGCGTTGGTCAGCATCCGATGCTCGATGGGCTCCATCTCTTTGACGCCAAGGATCTCCATCAATTTCTGGATGCGCTCGCTCGCAAAAATGCGCATCAGGTCATCTTCGAGCGACAGGAAAAAGTGGGACGATCCCGGATCGCCCTGGCGTCCCGCACGGCCGCGCAGCTGGTTATCGATGCGCCGCGACTCATGCCGCTCGGTGCCCAGAATGTGCAATCCGCCGAGCGAAACGACCTCGTCGTGCTCGCGCGCGCAGGCAGCTTTGTGGCTGGCCAGCGCCATCGTGAAGCGCGCTTGCCACTCGGCGTAGCGCTTGTCGAACGCGGCGCGAACCGCCGCTTCCGGCGCCGGCGCCCATCCTTCGGGCCGCTCATCTTTCTCCGGCGCGGTCGTCAATTCCTCACGCACATCGTCTTCCGACGGCTCGTGTCCGACCTCGGTGCGCGCCATGAACTCCGGATTGCCGCCGAGCAAGATGTCGGTACCGCGGCCGGCCATGTTCGTGGAAATGGTGATGGCGCCCTTGCGCCCCGCCTGCGCCACGATGCCGGCTTCCCGCTCGTGCTGCTTGGCGTTCAGCGTGACGTGCGGGATGTTTTTCTTCTTGAGCAGGTTCGACAACACCTCGCTTTTGGCGATGGACACCGTGCCCACCAGCACCGGCTGGCCCTTCTCGTGACACGCGGCCAGCTCGTCGGCCACCGCCTGAAACTTCTCCCGCTCGCTTTTGTAGACCGTATCTTCAATATCGTTCCGAACATTGACTTTGTTGGTCGGCACCACCGTCACTTCGAGCTTGTAAATCTGATCGAACTCCGACGCTTCCGTGTCCGCGGTGCCCGTCATGCCCGCGAGCTTGGTGTACATGCGGAAGTAGTTCTGAAACGAAATCGTGGCCAGGGTCTGGTTCTCGGCTTCGATCTTGACGCCT
>JAHFDP010000026.1:44986-47439 GCA_023248955.1 Deltaproteobacteria bacterium | reverse complement strand
CTTGGCCGCGGACCATGCGGGCGTTGAGCTCAAGCGTGCCATCGCTGCCCATTTGCAAAAACGTGGTGCCGCCTTCGTCGATCTCGGAACGCATGATTCCACCAGCACCGACTATCCGGTTTGGGCGCTCAAAGCCGCGCGGGGGGTGGCTTCCGGTGCCTACCAGAGCTGCATCCTCACTTGCGGTAGCGGTACCGGCATGGCCATTACCGCCAACAAAGTTCACGGCGTCCGCGCGGCCATGTGCACCAACGAGTACCTGGGCCGCATGGCGCGCATGCACAACGATGTGAACGCGCTCTGCCTCGGCGAACGGGTGACGGGGCTCGATGTTTCGCTCGCCATCGTTGACGCCTGGCTCGACGCCAAATTCGAAGGTGGCCGTCACCAGCGGCGCATCGATCAAATCAACGAGGCCGATCGTGACGGCAAATAATTCCCTGTCCCGCAATTTAAACGAAGTCGACCCGGAGATCGCCCGGCTGATTCGTGCCGAGACGCGGCGGCAGGCCGAAGGGCTCGAGCTCATCGCCAGCGAAAATTTCGTCTCCGAGGCGGTGTTGGAAGCGCTCGGATCAACGTTGACCAACAAGTACGCCGAGGGTTATCCCGGCAAGCGCTACTACGGCGGCTGCGAAGTGGTCGATGACGTAGAGCGGCTGGCCATCGATCGCGCCAAGAAAATTTTCGGTGCCGAGCACGCCAACGTGCAGCCCCACTCGGGGTCGCAGGCCAACATGGCGGCCTACTTCGCACTGATGCAGCCGGGCGATGGGCTATTGTCGCTCTCGCTGGCGCAGGGCGGGCACCTGACGCACGGATCGCCGGTGAGTTTTTCGGGACGGCTGTTCAAGGTTCACCACTACGGACTCGATCCGAAAACGGAGCGCATCGATTACGACGCCGCGCTGGTGATCGCGCGCGAGGTGAAGCCCAAGGTGATCGTCGCCGGCGCTTCGGCCTACCCGCGAACGCTGGAGTTTGGGCGGCTCGCCGAGATCGCGAACGCCGTCGGTGCGAAGTTCGTGGTCGATATGGCGCACATTGCGGGGCTCGTCGCGGCGGGACTGCATCCGTCGCCGGTTCCGCTGGCGGAAATCGTTACCACCACCACGCACAAGACGCTGCGTGGTCCACGGGGCGGCATGATTCTCTCCAGGGAGAGCAGCGCCAAGGCGATCGATTCGCAAATTTTCCCAGGTTTGCAGGGCGGGCCCCTGGAGCATGTGATCGCAGCGAAGGCCGTGGCGTTTCAGGAGGCGCTGCAGCCGGAATTCAAGGCGTATCAACGCCGCATTGTAGAAAACGCGCAGGCTCTGGCCGAAGCGCTGCTGGCGCGCGGATTGCGGCTCGTTGCCGGTGGAACCGATACGCACCTAATGCTGGTCGATTTGCGCCCGCGAAAAGTAAACGGAAAAATCGCCGAGGCGGCGCTGGGCGCGGCGGGCATAACGGCGAACAAGAACATGATTCCGTTCGATCCGGAGAAGCCATTCGTCACCAGCGGTATTCGTCTCGGGACGCCGGCGCTCACCTCGCGCGGTATGGGTATCTCCGAAATGCGCACCATCGGTGCGCTGATTGATGACGTCTTGCAAGCGCCGGACAATGACGTAGTTTGTAATCGCGTCCGCGGGCAGGTTCGTGAATTGTGCGCGCAGTTTCCGCTCTACCCGGCGCGGCAGTAAGGGCGCTCTCTACGCGGACAGCCCTGCTACGATTGGCATCCGCTCACGCAGCGTCCAGGTTTTTCGAAGCAGTTGCTCTTGACGCAGAACCCGATTCCGCAATCGGCATCGCTCGAACAGCTGAACCGCTTGCAAAGCGATCCGGTGCTCGACGGCAAGCAGCTAAAGAACGGAGTCGGGCAATTGGCGTCGCTGGTGCATGCGGTCGATGCGCACTCGCCACTCTTGGTACATGTGCTCCCCGGTCCGCAACTCGTCTCCGAGCATGGCAGACAACCGGCACCACCGCAGACTCGCGCATAGGGCTGCGCGCAGGAGGCGCAAATGCTTGGGCCGCAATCGGTGTTCTCACGACACTGGCCAGTAGCAAGTCCGCCGTTGTTCGTACCGCCATCCTTTGCGGATCCCCCGTCCATCGCGGTTCCACCGTCGGTTTCATTGCCACCGTCTTGTCCCGCGTCGCTGACGTCGCTAGTCCCGCCGTCGCTCGGTGCACCGCCATCCTTGGATGAACCGCCGTCCACCTCGAATCCACCGTCAGTCGCGTTACCGCCATCAAAGCCTGCGTCGGTATCGCCAATTGCACCATCGTCACTTCCGAGTCTTTTGACAGCGCCGAATTGACACGCGGCGAGCGACAGCGCGAGGAAGAAAATTCGTCTGGTATGCACGAGTCGAGCTTACACCGACGATGCTATAAACGCGCCGTGAACCCGGTTTTCCACCAATGCACCTCCAGCGCGACCTTGCGCGTCCATCGCGACC
>JAHFDP010000026.1:0-44886 GCA_023248955.1 Deltaproteobacteria bacterium | reverse complement strand
CGCGACCTTGCGCGTCCATCGCGACCATCCGATCGAGGTCGCGATGAGCCCGTCTTCTTCCAATGCGCGCCCAGCGCCTCCCTACGGGTCCACTTGGCCCTTTCAACAGAGGGCCCAGTGAACCCGTCTTCCTGCAACGCGCCTCTGGCGCCACCCTACGGGTCCATCGCGCGCCAGAATCCAATGAGCGCGCGATGAAGTGTCCCTTCTGCACCGATTTCGATAACCGCGTGCTCGACTCGCGGCTTTCGAAGGAGGGCCAAGTCATCCGACGCCGCCGCGAGTGTGACCATTGCCACCGCCGGTTCACGACCTACGAACGCGTGGAAGAGATGCTGCCGCAAGTCGTAAAAAAAGATGGCCGGCGCGAGCCGTATGATCGCACCAAAGTTCTCGCTGGCCTGCAACACGCGTGTCAAAAACGTCCCGTGTCCGCCGAGCAGTTGGACAGCGTCGTCGAAGCCGCCGAGCGAAAACTAATGGAAAGTGGCGAGCGTGAAGTGGCCACGACCTCCATTGGTGAAGAGCTGATGCGCCAGTTGCAGCAGATTGACGAAGTCGCCTATGTGCGCTTCGCCTCGGTGTACCGATCGTTCAAGGACCTGTCGGAGTTCATGACCGAGCTGAAGGATCTACTCGACGCGCGGGCCACAGCAAGAAAGCCATGACAGCGGACGCTCGTTTCATGCGCCTGGCGCTCGCGGCGGGCGAAGCGGGGCGAGGTCGCACCAGTCCCAATCCAGTTGTCGGCGCGCTGGTCGTTCGCAAGGGCCGCGTGATTGCGCGTGGGTTTCACGCGCGCGCTGGCGAACCGCATGCGGAAGTCATGGCACTCAAGAAGGTCGGGCAGGCCGCGCGGGGCGCTGACCTTTTCGTTACACTGGAACCGTGTGTGCATTTCGGTCGCACGCCGCCGTGCGTGGATGCGATCATTGCAGCGGGTGTCCGGCGCGTCATCATCGGAACGATCGATCCCAATCCGTTGGTGAAAGGTCGCGGGGTGCGGCGGCTTCGGCGCGCTGGGATCGACGTTGTGAGCGGAGTGTTCGAGACCGAATGCCGTGCGGCCAACGCTGCTTTTTTCACGTTCATGCAGAAAGGGCGCGCACGCGCGGTCCTCAAAGTCGCGGCCACGCTCGATGGAAAGATCGCCACGGCCAGCGGCGATTCGCGTTGGGTGTCGGGCCCCGATGCGCGCGCGCTGGTCCACCGTTGGCGCGATGAATTCGACGCCGTTCTGGTCGGCGCGGAAACGGTGCGCAAGGATGATCCGCAGCTCACCACGCGCCGTTCCGGTGGCAAGGGCCGCGATGCGGTACGGGTGATGCTCGATTCGCGTTGCACGTTGCCGCTCACCGCGGGTGTTTTTTGTCTGAAGAGCCACGCCCCCACGATCGTGGCCACCACTGCGGCTGCACCGCTTGGACGTCGTCAGGCGCTCGAGAAACGGGGCGTCGAAGTGATCGTTTGTAAGACGCGCTCCGGTCGCATCGATCTGGAGGATCTCCTCGTGCGCCTGGGCGCTCGCGGCCTGTTAGACGTTTTGGTCGAGGGCGGCGCCACTGTCTTTGGATCCTTTCTCGCCGCGGGCCTTGTCGACGAACTCCGGATATTTGTCGCACCACGCGTGGTGGGAAGCAGCGGGCTCTCTTGGGCCGCGATGGCGGCGCCGTCGACGATGGCCGATGCCATGCGCTTCGCGCCTCCGAGCATCCAGCGCATCGGCGACGACGTCTTGTTCATCTGCTTGCCAATCAACTAGCTGAGTTATTCGTAGGCCCTGTTCCGAGGCTCCGTCATCAGAAGTGACGCCATCTTGGAGGGGGAGCCCGCTCCCCCTCCAGCCTCCCCCAAGAGCGATCCTACAGTCTGTAGGGGTGTTGGCTGCGGCCGCTGCGAAGGCTTGCCGCAGCTGCTATGCTAACCCTCGTGTTTACGGGTCTCATCGAGGACATCGGGGAAGTCGTGGCGCTTTCCAAGGGTGGTGGCGCTGCGCAGCTCGTCGTGCGAACCGCGCTGCCAGCGAGCGATCTCACGATCGGTGCGTCTTTGGCGGTGGACGGCTGCTGCTTGACCGTGGTCAAGCGCAAAGGTGGCGAGGTTACCTTCGACGCTTCTGCTGAAACGCTGGCGCGCACTAGTCTCGGCCGTTTCAAGCCGGGTCAGCGCGTGAACCTGGAACGGCCGCTGGCACTCGGCGAGCGGCTTGGCGGGCATCTGGTGCTGGGGCATGTCGATGGCATGGGTACGGTCGAACGCCGGACACGCGCGGGAACCTCAGAGCGCTGGCGCTTCACGATGCCGACGGAATTGGCGCCGCTGGTCGCCGAAAAGGGATCGATCACGGTCGACGGAATTTCACTGACGGTGAATTCCGTTTCTGCTCGCGCGTTCGAGGTGATGCTGATTCCGGAGACGCTTACGCGGACGGCGCTTGCAAAAAAACGCGCGGGCGAGGCGGTCAATTTGGAGACCGATGTGATCGCCAAACACGTTGCGCGCTTACTGGGAACACGCACCTCGGTGCGGCTCGAGGAGATGCTCGGATGACACCGTTTGAACGCGTCGATCACGCCATTGCGGAAATTCGCGCTGGGCGTCTGGTCATTTTGGTGGACGACGCCGATCGCGAAAACGAAGGCGATCTCGTCTGCGCCGCGGAAAAGATCACGCCCGAAATCGTTAACTTCATGGCCACGCACGGGCGCGGGCTCATCTGTCTTTCGCTCACCGAGGAGCAGGTACGCAAACTGCGCCTGCCGATGATGGTCCAGGAAAACGAGTCGGCGCTGGGCACGGCGTTTACGGTTTCCGTCGAGGCGGCGCGCGGTGTTTCCACCGGCATTAGCGCGCACGATCGCGCGGTGACCATTCGAGCGGCCATTGCCGAAAAGGCGGAACCAGAAGATCTGGTGCGGCCGGGCCACGTCTTTCCGCTGCGCGCGCGACGCGGTGGTGTGCTGGTGCGCGCGGGGCAGACCGAAGGCAGCGTCGATTTGGCGCGCTTGGCGAATCTAAATCCGTCGGGCGTCATCTGCGAGATCATGAACCCCGACGGAAGCATGGCTCGCCTCCCTGACTTGGAGCGGTTTTCGGCGGAGCACAAAGTTCCGGTGCTCAGCGTGCAAGACCTCATCGAGTACCGTTTGCAGCGGGAACGGCTGGTCCATCGCGCCGTGGAAGCCCGCGTCCCCACTGAGTTTGGCGACTTTCGCGCCGTTGCCTACGAGAACGACGTCAACGCGCTTCAGCACGTGGCGTTCATCAAAGGCAGCTGGACGAAAGACGAGCCGGTGCTGGTGCGGGTTCATTCAAAATGTCTGACCGGCGATATTTTCGGATCGCTACGCTGCGACTGCGGACCGCAACTGCACCGTGCGCTGCAGATGATCGAACAGGCTGGCAAAGGCGTGCTCGTTTACCTCGATCAAGAGGGACGCGGCATCGGGCTCGTTAACAAACTCAAGGCCTACAATCTGCAGGATGAAGGGCACGACACGGTCGAGGCTAATCACGCGCTCGGCTTCAAGGCGGACCTCCGCGATTACGGCATCGGTGCCCAAATCTTGGCGAACCTCGGCGTTTGTAAGATGCGGCTGATGACCAACAACCCGAAAAAAGTGATCGGGCTCGAGGCGTACGGGCTGTCCATCGTCGAGCGGGTTCCCATCGAAATCGCGGCCACGAAGGAAAGCGAAAGTTACTTGGCGACCAAGCGAGAAAAGATGGGACACTTGCTCACCATGAAGAAAGGCTCCAAGTGAAAACGCTCGAGGGAAATCTGGTTGGCACCGGGCTGAAGTTTGCGCTGGTGGCGTCGCGCTTCAATTCGTTGATCGCCAAGCAGCTCGAAGAGGGCGCGATTGATGCGTTGGTGCGCCATGGCGTGGCCGCGGCGGACATCGAACTGTGGCGAGTGCCGGGGACGTTCGAGCTACCACCTGCGGTTCGTCGCGCGGCGCTCTCGGGAAAATTTTCGGGCGTGGTGGCCTTGGGCTGCCTCGTACGTGGAAGCACCGCGCATTTCGATCTCTTGGCTTCCGAGGTCACACGCGGCATCGGCGCGGTGGCCAGCGAAGCGCGCTGCGCGGTGACCTTCGGCGTGATCGCTTGCGACACCTTGGAGCAGGCCATCGAGCGCGCGGGCACCAAGCAGGGCAACAAGGGTGCGGAAGCGGCACTGGCTTGTCTCGAGGTCGCGAACCTGCTGCGGCTCGGATGAAAGAGACCACGCCACGCATCGGAGCCCGGCGGCACGCTCGTGAGTGCGCGTTGCAGGCGCTCTACAACGCCGATGTGTCCAACGTCAGCACGCTGGACGCGCTGACCGCAGTGGAAACCTACTTTGCTGGCGGCGAGTTGGAAGAGGCCACGCGCACTTTCGCGCGGCAACTGGTCGAGGGTGTGAGCGCCAACATGGCTGATTTGGACAAGGCCATCGAGCAGCACAGCGACCATTGGCGCGTGGAGCGGATGGCGCGTGTCGACCGCAACGTGCTGCGGCTGGCGGTCTTCGAACTCCACCATCTAGCGGATGTTCCCAAAAAGGTAACGCTCAACGAAGCGGTGGAGTTGGGAAAAAAATTCGGCAGCGAAGAGTCCAGCGCGTTCGTCAATGGCGTGCTCGACCGCATTGCGCGGGACGTGCAGAAGCCGTGAGTGGCGAGCGCCGCAGCGGGAAGGCGGGCAATGAGGTTCGCCCGGCCAATGAAGACGCTTCCGCGGCGCCGCAACCGGGCCACTTGCGCGTGGCGTTTGCGGAGCTCTCCCTTGCGGCCCTCGACGCGGCCACCGTGGATTCCATCGGGCTGCTCGTTGGGGAAGACGATCGGCCGCTCACCGGGCTCGGGCAGCTTTGCGATTGGCGTCTCTGCGGCGGGCTGTCGCGGATGCTTCGCGAAGGAACGTTTCGCGGTGCGGAGGGTGAGGCGCTGCTGATGCCGGGACGTCCGCGGTTGGCGGTCACGCGACTCTTTCTCTTTGGCCGTCCGCCCGCGGGTGCGTCGGGGCTCGGCTATGGACCGATGCTGACGGCGCTTGGCCGTGCGCGTGTGGAGAGCGTGGGACTCGAGCCGCCGCCGATGCCAGAGCCGGATCAGGTGGCAGCTTTTCTAGAAGCGCTGGCGCCGCTGGAGGGGAAAAAGGTCGTGCTGTTCGGCGCGACCGCGGAACTCAAGCGGATGCTGAAGTCAGCGCGGTGATGCCGGGCGCACCTTGGGGATTTGAGTCGAAAACTGGTCGAAGTAAGATTTGCGCGCTTAAGGTTTCTGCAACTTCCCGTCTTTGTCGAAGGCGATCTCCGCGCGCTGCTTTCCCTGCACCACGAGCACCTCGAACGTCGGCGCGTCTTCGTTCCCGACCTGCACCGCACGCTCGACGTGTTTGACTTCCCAGCCCGCATACTTCGACGCCGCAAACGCCTTCCGGACCGCCTCTGGCGCGGCCTCCAACGCAATCGTCTCTTCCTCGGCCATGAGCTCGCCGCTTGGCGATACATCGATGTCGAGCTTCCGCGTCCCTTCGGCCAGGCGCACTTCGTACGTGGTCTTTCCCGCTTCGAGCTCTTTGGAAAATCCCGTCGGTTTGGCGGCTGGATATTTCTTGGCCACGGCTGCCAGCACCGCTTTGGGAACCTGCTTCTCGGTGACTTCGACTTCCGAAGCCGCACTAACGGAAGCTACGCAAAGAACACTGACGAAGAGAGCGCGCATCAATTTTCCTTTCAAGAAGTACGAGCGTCGACCGAAACGGATTGGGAAAGATCCACCAGGACATCGGCACCGTCGAGGCGCATGGCGACCGTTGGGAGCGCTCGCGTCGCAGGACCGCCGAGCACATTCCCGCTGGCGCCGTAGCTCGCGCCGTGGCACGGGCACACAAATGCGGCGCCGTTGGCGAGGAGGTTTTTGGCGGGAGTGACCGCGCAGTCGCCCGGATTGATGGTGGGCGCGCTGCAAGTCCCATCGCCGCAGACCGAGACGATGCAGCAAGCGTGAGAACAGATGGCGGACATGGCGTAAAATCCATGCGCGTCGCGCGCCACGATGGCCGCGCTGTTGTCGTCGACATTGAAGAGCACCACTTCGCCGGCTTTGAGCTGCGCCGCGCCGGGGACGCGCAGTTCCTTCTTGTCCACCAAACAGTAACCAAGTCCCGCACCGCTCGCCGGCGTGGTGCAGGGCCCGCCGCTGCCGCTGGTCAGCTTATTGTCACAAGCCAGCAGAGCGCCGGTTGCGAGGAGGAAATCTCGCCGTCTCATTTCCGTCTCATGGTGTGCATTTAGCAGAGGCGATGTTGCACTTGAGCGGCGACTGGCAGTCCGCGTCGCGCGTGCAGGGAAAGGCGCAGGCTTTGTCGGACGGCCCGAATCCCTTGGGCGAAGTCGTTAGGAAGAGCTGGCACACGTAGCCATCGGCCAAGCGACAGTCGCCGTCCGTAGCGCAGGTCTTGAAATTGCTGCGACTCCAGACCTGCTTGAGGATGCCCTGCACCGTGGCCGCGCGCGACCAGAGCGGTGCGCTGCGCGTGTTGGTGGCGGTGTCGTATTCGCCGAAGGTGGTGGTGACCAGCCCTTCGCCAGCGCGCTCCACATCGCGCATGTCCGCGGGAACGACGCCGTTACGCGGACACGTGTCTGGCGTGGTGTTCGAGGCGACGGTTCCGCAAGCAACGACAAGAGGCAAGGTGATGGCGAGGTTTTTCACGGTTCGTTTCCTGTGGGGCAGTAGGGCGCGTCGAAAGTACCGGAGATAGATTCTTTGCCGAACTTCAAGTCGAAAGTACCCGTTCCGCTTGAGGATACATTGAGTGTTTTTAGGACCACTTTCCCGCTCGTACCACCCGTTTCCACCGGCGTCCCGGTCCGCGACGAGAGCGTGTAGTTCACCGAGGCCTCTCCGGGCGCGGGGGTGAGACTGGTGGTCACCGTATAGGTCGCCGGTGCGGTTCCCATCATTTTGACTTCGAGGAACTGCGTGCCGTTGGTGATGCGCGTGTCCCAGCCCGGCGGTGAAAGCTCGCTGCAATCGACTTTTTTCGAAAAGAGATAGACGACCGTGGTGTTCGCGGGATCGTCGGGTGCGCCCAACATCCACGATGAGACCACCGTGTTGAACGTGGCGCCGGCGACGGAACCGGAGACGGAATTGGCCGGAATGGTGGTGCCGCCATCGGTATCCGTTCCGCCGTCGGTGGTGGTGCCACCGTCCGAGACGCTCCCGCCGTCCTGGAGTCCTCCGTCGACGTCACCTCCATCGCCTGCCCCGTTCGAGATGCACGTGTTTTTGTACGTGCAGTAGAATCCCTCTTTGCAGTCGGTGTCCTTGGTGCATTGAGACGCACAGCTGGCTCCAGTGCAGGCGCTACCAGCATCGGACGTGTCGACTTGCAGCGCCGCTGGCGCACAAGCGACGGTCAGCAAACCAGCGAGTAGAATTGTTTTCATCATGGTCGATAACGAACGACCGATGAGACGACGATGATACAAAATTAGAAACATCTCATTTTGATTGCTGGCCTTCATCGTCGTGCTATCCGCCTGGTGATGGCCATGGCCGCGCCGTTCGCGCTCGGTGTGAAACGCTGGCACGACATTGGCGTCATCGGCGATCCATCGAGGTCGATTTGTCGACGGTCCATTCTCGCGGACGACCGGACGCGGACGACTGTCGACCATCGATGGCCCGTCCGCGCCCGCGTCCGCGACTACGAGCCCGACCTCGAAAATCGACTATCGACCGCGATTCACGCGGTGCTCCTCACAATCCTATGGTGCGCCCACTTAATCTCCACTCTTCGTTCTTTCAATCAATGCGCTTAGCTGGTCGGCGAGTTTGTCCGCGCGCGCGAGCGTCAACAGCGCGTCCTCGCCAGCGAGAATCGTGAGCTTGGCATCGTGCGTTTTTGTCGACACCGAACTCCAGGGCGCTTCTATCTCCGACTCCGCCCACGGCAGCGTTCGTGTGATCACGATTCCCGGCCGCCGCTCGTCGAAGAGCACACGCTCCGCACGCAGACCGACCCACGCAATCACCACCGCGAGAATCAGAAAAACCAGCGCGATGGCAACAACGCCTGGAATGCGGAGTGGAAACGCGCGAACGCTGACGAGCGCCACCGTGGTTACGATCGCCAACGCCACAGCGGTTGCGCCTGGTCGCGGCGGACGGGTGAGCTCGATGGCGCTGCCGCGCTGTGCGATCTCGACCGCCTGGCCTCCGTGCTTCACGGCGTGAGCCGCTCCATCATGCGTGCAAATGGAATCGTCTCCCGCACGTGGTGCAGTCCGCAGATCCAGGCCACCGTGCGCTCGACGCCGAGTCCGAATCCCGCGTGCGGAACGCTGCCGTACTTGCGCAGATCGAGGTACCAGCCGAACGCTTCGCGCGGAAGTTTGTGCGCATCGATGCGCGCGAGCAACGTGTCGTAATCGTCCTCGCGCTGTCCGCCGCCGAGAATTTCGCCGAAGCCCTCGGGTGCCAGCACGTCGACGCCGAGCGCCAGGTTGTCGTCGGTGGGATCGTGCTTGAAATAAAACGCCTTCATCGCTGACGGGAAATGGTGCATCAGCACCGGACGATCGAACTGATTCGCCAGAATCGTCTCCTCGTCGCCGCCGATGTCGTCGCCCCATGTGATCGGCGTTTCGGGCCGCGCTTGCTGAATGCGCTCGATGCCTTCGGTGTAGGTGATGCGCGGAAAGGGTTTCTGTACACGCTCCAGAGCGGCGATGTCGCGCTCGAGAAGTCCGGCGATCTCTTTGCGGTGTTTTTCCAAAACGCGGCCGACGATCTCCACGATGAAATCTTCCGCGAGGTCCATGTCGCCGGCGAGATCCATGAACGCGACTTCCGGTTCCACCATCCAGAACTCGGTGAGGTGGCGCCGCGTCTTGCTCTTCTCGGCGCGAAACGTCGGACCGAAGACGTAGGCCTTTCCGACCGCCATGGCCGCGGCTTCGCCGTAGAGCTGGCCCGATTGTGTGAGGAAGGCTTTGCCGAGATCGAAGTAGGGAACTTCGAAGAGGGTGCTCGTTCCTTCGCAGGCGGCGGGCGTGAGGATTGGCGCGTCCGTGAGCGTGAAGCCGCGGCTGTCGAAATAGTCGCGGATCGATTTGATGAGCGTGGCGCGAATGCCGAGGACGGCGCGCTGGCGTGGCGTGCGCATCCAGAGGTGGCGGTGGTCCATCAAGAACGCAGGGCCGTGCTCTTTGGCGGCGATGGGATAGTCGCGCGCCTCTTGCAACGCGGTGAGATCGGTGACGCCGATTTCGAATCCGAGCGCGCTGCGTTTGTCGGCGCGGACAGTGCCGGTGACGGTGACCGACGATTCGTCGCCGATGCGCTGCGCGGTTTCGAAAGCGGCGGGCGGGACGTCGGCTTTGGAAACGACGCACTGGATGACGCCCGATCCGTCGCGTAGCTGCAAGAAGGCCAGCTTGCCGGAGGATCGCTTGGAGTAGAGCCAACCGGAGAGGGTGACGGATTTTCCCTCGTGGTGAGGGATGTCGGCGATGGTGAGTGTGGGGAACATGCGGGGCTTTATAGCGAAAAATTTGGATGTTCACTTTGGCGTGAGCATGGAAACCTTTGCGCTTGCGCAGCGGGCGAGGCGGGTCGCGCCAGTCGGGCAGGTTCCGTGCGGTGCGGTTATTGATCGTGCGAGGGGGCCCTTGGAGGAGTTGGCAACCATTGAGGCTCCGGTCGCGCACCGCACGGAACCCGCCCGCCCGTCACGACCCGAGGATAGTGGGTGGAATTTTGATTCGATGAGACGTGCAGAGCTCGCGTATGCGCAGACTGTCTACTGGCGCAGACTGTTGACCGGAATCTTGACGGGTGTCGAGTGGCGGGTGCCGAGTTGACCCCATTCTTCGCGGCGGATACGACGCTTCCTTCACGCTGCCGTTAGGAGCTTGCCCACTATGAAGAAGTTGACATTTTGTTTATTCGTCGCGATCGCGTTCATGGCGCCGAAATTCGCGCGCGCCGAGACGATGAAGATCGGATTCGTCGATGTGCAGCGCGCGATTTCCGAAGTCGAAGAGGGCAAGAGCGCCAAGGCGCGGCTCAAGAAAGAGCTCGACGAAAAGAAGGGCGCGCTGGAGATGCGCAAGGGCGACCTGCAGAAAATGAAGGAAGATTTCGACAAGCAGGAGGCAGTGCTGTCGGAAGAGGCGCGGCGCACGCGGCAGCAGGAGATGCAGAAAAAGTTGATGGAGCTGCAGGGACTTTACGAAGAGAGCCAACAGGATCTCTCGTCGAAAGAGTCGGTAGCGATGAAAGGGATTCTCGAGAAGATGGAGAAGGTGATTCACGAAGTTTCCGAGGGCGAGGGGTTCGCGTTTGTGCTCGACAAGAATTCGCTGCTCTATGCGCCGGCTGCGAGCGATCTCACCAACGAAGTGATTCGCCGCTACAACGACAGCCATGGTGGTGCCGCCAAGAGCGCCGCCAAGCCTGGCCCCAAGAAGAAGTAATGCGGCTCTCCGAGCTGGCGACGCGCATCGGCGCGCGCTTGCGTGGTTCAGGGGCGATCGATGTTGCGGGCGTGGCGGAGCTTGCCGCGGCCGGTGAGCGTGACGTCGCCTTCTTCGCCAATCCGCGTTATCGGCGCGCGTTTTTGGAGACGCGTGCGGGCGCGGTGATTTGTGACGACGCAGCGGCGGACCAAGCTCCGCGCGGGTTGGCGCTGATTGTGACCGACCAACCCTACCTGGCCTTCGCGCGGGCCAGCGCCCTTTTTCACCCGCAAGAAAAGCCGGCGCCGGGCGTCCACGCATCGGCCGTTGTCGATGCGACGGCGAGCGTTGATCGCACCGCTTCGGTTGGTCCGCTTGCTTACGTTGGACCGCGTGCGCACGTCGGCGCAGGGACGGTGATTGGGGCTGGCGCTGTAGTCGCTCGCGAGGTGCGCATCGGCGCGGATTGCCATCTGCACGCTGGCTCGGTTGTGCGCGAACGTTGCGTGCTCGGCGATCGCGTGATTCTGCAACCCGGCTCAGTCGTGGGCGCGGACGGATTTGGTTTCGCCTTCGATCCGTCAGGCCCGTCGCACCACAAGGTCCCCCAAGTAGGAATCGTGCGAATCGAGGACGACGTCGAAGTGGGCGCCTGCGCGTGCGTCGACCGCGCCACGCTTGGCGAAACGGTGATCGGTCGCGGCGCCAAAATCGATAACCTGGTGCAGATCGCGCACAACGTCAAAGTTGGCCCGCTCTCGCTCCTCGTCGCACAGTGTGGCGTCTCTGGATCGAGCGAGCTCGGCACCGGTGTGATCTTGTCTGGACAGGTTGGCGTGATCGGTCACTTGAAAATTGGCGACGGCGCGCGCGTCGGCGCCCAGAGCGGCGTGGCGCGTGATTTGGAGCCCGGCGAAACGGTCAGCGGATCGCCCGCGATTGCGCATCGATCGTGGCTCCGCAGCGCTGCGGTTTTCGCGGAGCTCGGTGAATTGGCGCGTGAAGTGCGTCGTTTGAACAAGCGCGTGCAGGAGTTGGAGGCTTCCCACAAATGAGCATCCATTCGACGGCCATCATCGAGCGCGGCGCGGAGTTGGATCCCTCCGTGGAAGTTGGTCCCTATGCGGTGATCGGGCCTCGCGTGTGCATCGGACCGCGGACAAAAATTGGGCCGCATGCTGTATTGCAAGGTCATACAACTATCGGCGCCGACAACCAGATTTTCCAATTCGCCTCGGTGGGCGCCATTCCGCAGGACTTGAAATATGCCGGCGAACCGACGCGGCTCGAAATCGGCGACGGCAACCAGATCCGCGAATTCGCCACGCTGCATCTCGGTACCGCGGGCGGTGGCGGCCTTACACGCGTCGGCAGCAAGAACCTCTTCATGGCCAATTCGCACGTGGCGCACGATTGCCAGATCGGCGATCACGTGATTCTCGCCAACTGTGCTTCGCTCGGCGGTCACGTGCAGATCGAAGACGGCGCGATCTTCGGCGGACTTTCGGCTGTTCATCAGTTCACGCGTGTCGGCAAGCTGGCTTTCATCTCCGGTGGCGCGATGGTGGCGCAGGACGTTCCGCCCTACTGCACGGTGCAGGGTGATCGCGCGCAGCTCATCGGGCTCAATACGGTCGGCCTCACGCGCGCGGGCTTGGACGATGCGGCCGTGCGCCGCATGAAGCGCGCGTATCGAATCTTTTTTCGCTCAAAGCTGGGTCTGCGCGAAGCAGTGGCGCGCGTGCGAGCAGAGTATGGCGGCCACCCGGAAATCGATCATCTTGTTGGTTTTATCGAGGGAAGCGAGCGCGGGATCGCGCGGTGACGGAAGCGGTTGGGCTCGTCGCCGGCAACGGACAATTGCCGCTGCTCTTCGCCAAAGCCGCGTCCCGCGCGGGTTTGCGCATCATCGCCGCCGCGCACAAAGGGGAGACGGATCCGGCGATTAACGATTGTGCGACCGCGACGTGGGTACGGATCGGTCAACTCGGAAAAATTTTTGAGCTCTTCGCCGCGGCTTCGGTGAAGCGTGTGGTTTTCGCGGGCGGCATTCGCAAAGTACGCTTCTTAGGTCCAGGCGCGGTGCGCCCCGATGCGCGCGGAGTCAAGCTCCTGGCTGGTTTGCGGAGACTCGGTGACGACGCACTGTTGCGTGCCATCGCCGACGGTTTTGTGCGTGAAGGATTTTCAGTGGAAGCCCCGACGGCGTGGTTGTCGGATCACTTTGCGAAAGAGGGCGCCATCGGTGCGCGAAAACTTAGCGCGGCGCAATCCGTCGATGTCGAGGTGGGATTGCGCGCGGCAACGCAACTGGGTGCAGCAGACATCGGGCAGACCGTCGTGGTCCGGCGTGGCGTGGTGGTAGCGGTCGAAGCGATCGAGGGAACCGACGCCTGCATTCGCCGCGGGGCCGCGCTAGGCGGTGCCGGATGCGTGGTGGTCAAACGCGCCAAGCCGAAACAGGATTTGCGCTTCGATGTTCCCGCCGTGGGAGCGGAGACGTTGGCGGTTCTTCGCGAGGTTAAGGTCGCCGGACTGGCGGTGGAAGCGGGCCGCACGATTCTGCTCGACGAGGCGTTCGCGAAGCTCGCCGATCGAGCGAAAATCGCCGTTGTTGGGGTGCGGATAGTGTGACGCTCCCTCGAGTGACGCTACGCAGCCTTTCGTTGTAGACACGCGGCATGGGCGGTCCTTTCCACAGCCAAAGCGGTGGCCTCCTCGTGGTGTGCGCGGAGCCGTCGGGTGATCTGTTAGCCGGTGGGGTGGTGCGCGCGTTGCGTTTGCGCAGGCCCAATCTGCCCATCTTCGGCATGGGTGGCGAGCGTTGCCGGGATGCGGGAATGGAAACGCTGTTGGACGTTTCGCTGCTCTCGGTCATGGGCTTTTCGGAGGTTCTCGGTGCCATTCCCCGCGCGCTGCGGGCGCTGTCGCAACTGACGCGCGCAGCCACCGAGCGGCAGCCGACGGCGGCGTTGCTCGTCGATGCACCCGATTTCAATTTGCGTCTCGCGCCGCGCCTGGCCGCGCTGGGTGTACCGGTGGTGGGTTACGTGAGTCCGACGGTTTGGGCGTGGCGCAGCGGCCGCATTCGGCAAATCGCGCGCAACTTCGCGGCGCTTTGCTGCGTACTTCCATTCGAGGAGCAGTTTTACGCGCGGCATGGTTTCGAAAACGCACGCTACGTGGGCCATCCGCTGCTCGAGGGAAATCCTGCTTCGCGTGAATCGGCGCGCGCTGCGTTGGGCATTGCGAAGAGCGCGCCGCTTCTTGCGCTGCTCCCCGGATCACGTCGCCAAGAGGTCGCGCGGCTCGCGCCAATTCTTGCCGCGACAGCCGCTCGACTGTGCGCGGATAGTCCCGCCTTGCAACTCGTCGTTCCGATCGCGCCCGGTCTTTCGTCCGGGTGGGTGGAGGCGCAATTCGCACGGGGCGGTTTGCGTCCGCGCACGGTGCGCATGCCCGCGAGCGATGTGGTGGCGGCTGCGGACGCGGCGATTGTCGCCTCGGGGACGGCGACCTTGGAAACCGCGCTGGCCGGAACACCGCAAGTGGTGGTCTACCGAATGTCCTGGATTTCGTGGCTGGTGGCGCGACTTCTGGTTCGCACCCGTTTTGTGGCACTTCCTAATCTTCTGGCAGAAAAAGCGATCGTGCCAGAACTTCTGCAATCTGGCTGCACGCCCGAGCGAATCGCCGCCGCTGTTAGGCCGCTCTTGGATCGCGCTTCGGTGCCGCGCGAAGCACAGCGCGTGGCCTGTGCAAGATTGCGTACGTCGCTCGGTTCGCCTGGTGCCGCGGATCGCGTGGCCACCCAGCTGCTCAGTGCCATGCGGGAGGCCGCGTAAATGTCGAACAACGCCATCGTGCTCATCCCGACCTACAACGAACGCGGCAATCTCGAGCAGATTTTGCCCGCGCTGTTCGCGGCCGCGCCGGACGTAGATGTCCTGGTGATCGACGACAATTCGCCCGACGGTACGGGCCAACTCGCCGACGAGCTGGCGGCGAAAGATTCGCGTGTGAGCGTGCTCCACCGTCCGGGCAAACAGGGGCTGGGACGCGCGTATCTCGCGGGTTTCGACGTCGCCTTGCAGCGCGGCTACCCGTACATCCTGGAGATGGATTGCGACTTTTCGCACGACCCCGCCAAAGTTCCCGAGTTGCTCGCAGCGGCGCGCGGCGGCGCCGATCTGGTGCTCGGATCGCGCAACGTCGCGGGTGGCGGAACCGTCAACTGGGGAATCCTGCGCAAAATCATTTCGCGCGGCGGATCTTTTTACGCGCGCACCATCCTCGGACTTTCGGTGCGCGATCTCACCGGCGGTTTCAAATGTTTTCGTCGCGAAGTGCTCGAGGCCATCGATCGCGCGGCGGTGCATTCGTCGGGCTACGGCTTTCAGATCGAGCTGACTTACCGCGCGGTGCGCCGCGGTTTTCGCGTGCAGGAAGTGCCCATCATTTTCGCCGACCGTCGCGTCGGGAAGTCGAAGATGTCGGGCAAGATCGTGCTCGAAGCGCTCTGGATGGTTTGGAAGCTGCGATTCGGAAGCAGCACGAAATGAACGCGCCGTGAACGAAGCCATCTCCTTCAGCATGCTGGCCATCTCGGCTGTGTTTTTCGTTGTTGATCCGATCGGCGTGGTGCCGGCGTTCATCGCCATGACTGCGTCGGACGACAGCGTGAAGCGCGAGGAGATGGCGCGCCGTGCCTGCATCTTGGCGACGGGACTCTTGATGTTATTCGCCGTCGCTGGCGCCGCCATTTTTCATCTCTTCGGTGTGACGTTGCCCGCGTTCAAAATCGCCGGCGGTATTTTTCTGATGCTCACGGCGTTCGACCTTTCACGCGCGCAGAAAGCACGCACGCGCACCAGCCCAGAGGAAGAATCGGAAAGCGCCGCCAAGGAGGACATCGCCATCGTGCCGCTGGCCACGCCGCTCTTGGCCGGGCCGGGCGCCATCGCCACCGTGATGGTGCTGGTCTCCCGAACGCATCACACGTGGCAAATCGCGGTGGTGTTGGCGTCGATCGGAGCGACGATGATCGCCAGTTACGTGATGCTCCGCGCGGCTGATCGCATCGCGCGCGTGCTCGGCGCCACGGGGATCAACGTGCTGAACCGGCTCATCGGACTGCTGCTGGGCGCGGTGGCCGTGCAGTTCATCGTCGATGGCGCGCGCGAGGCGATGAAGTGAGCGCGCGCCGCGCGCTGACCGCGGCGGCGGTGGTTGGACTCGTGGTCACTGTATGTGGCGTACGGAGCGCGCATCGCACGGTGGTCGACAGTGTGCTTGTTCCGCTGCCGCATCCCTCCGATGGGCCGGCCTACCGGGGCGCGCTTCACGTTCACACGGTGCGTTCAGACGGCCGTGGAGATGATGCCGCGGTAGCGCGTGCCGCGAAGCGTGCCAATCTCGATTTCGTCATCGTCACCGATCACAACGTTCCGCCGCTTCCTCCGGCGTACATCGATGGCGTCCTTCTGGCGCGCGGGGTCGAGCTCTCGACGACAGTCGGGCATCTCCTGGCACTCGGCGTGACGGGTGCGCCGTTCGTGGTGGAGCGCGAGGCCGATCCTTTTCGTTGGACCCACGCCAATGCTGGTGTCGCGGTGATCGCGCATCCACTCACGCCAGCGCGACCGTGGACCGAATGGGCGCGCGTGCAAGAGGCGGCGGCCATCGAGATATTGAGTGGCGATTCGCTCTTTCACGAAGCGTTGCGGCCGCCCTGGTCGTCGCTCATGGCCGCGCTGTTGTCGTTTCCGTTCAACCGTCAGACCGCGCTTTTTTCGCTCTATGATCGACCGGCCTCCGTGTTGCAACTCTGGGACAAGCTGGCCGCGCAGGGGCGCATGCTGGGCCTCTGCTCCGCCGATGCGCACGGCATTCCACCCTACAAGGATGTCTTCGAGCAGTTCGTGTTGCATGTGGCGCAACCGACCAGCCCGCGGTCGGGCGATGCCGCCGCGGATGCCGCCACGCTCGTGAATCTGATCGCCGCGGGCGAGACGTTCTGTGCCGTTGAAGCGCTCGGCGACGCGCATGGCTTTCGTTTCGAGGCGCGGTCGGGCGATCGGTTCGTTCCCATGGGTGGAGCGGTAGACGCGCCCGCCGCGCTGGCAGTTCGTTTGTTCTACGAGGACGTTCCGTCCGACGTGACGATCGTGCTCTTGCGCGACGGCGTTGAAATGCACCGTTCGAAAACGGCAACGCTCGACTTCATCGCCACGCAGCCGGGTGCGTATCGGATCGAAATTCGCCGCACCGCGCACCGTCTCTACTTCGGTGATCGAGAAACCACCTGGATCTATTCGAACCCGCTCTGGGTCCGGTAAGACGCGCATGCCGTGGCTCTACACGCTGGTGGCCTATCTTCTGTTCGTGGTGCTCTTTCCGCTGCTGCTGCTTTCGTCCAAGACGCGCCGCGGAATTCGCGCGCGGTTCGGGTATTACAAACACGATACATTGTTACACGTGGGCGGCCCGCGCGTGTGGCTGCACGGCGCCTCGGCGGGCGATCTCCTGGCGCTGCTGCCGATTGCGCGCGAGCTGCGCCATCTTCGCCCGGATGTTGTTTTCATTGTCTCGACGATGACGAACACCGGCGCCCTCGTGGCCCAGCAGCGCTTCGCCGACGCGGCCTTGACGACTTTTTTGCCGTACGATCTCCCGGGTGCCACCGCGCGGGCCGTGAAGACGCTGCGTCCGGATCTGCTGGTGCTCGAGTACACGGAGATTTGGCCGTCGCTGATTCGGGCGGCCAAACAAGGTGGCGCGCGTCTGGCGCTGACCAACGGCCGTTTCGCCCAGCGGCGCCTCCCGCGTTACCGCCTTCTGTTTCGTCTCACGGGAAATCCGCTGGTGTCACTTGATCTTTTGTTGATGCGCGAAGAGGTCGAGGCGGTTCGCGCGCGCGCGTTGGGGGCGCCGCCTGAGCGCGTACAGGTGACCGGCAACACCAAATTCGACGCGCTGGTGCATTCGATTCCAGAGTCGGACGACGCCGCGTTCGTCGGGGCGCTGGGCCTTGGCGAACGTCCGCCCACGCTTGTCGCGGGATCCACGCACGAGGGGGAAGAGGCGATTCTTTTAAATATCTATTCGGTGCTTCGCCGCGAGGTGCCGAACCTCCGTTTGGTCCTGGCGCCGCGTTACATCGACCGCGCGCCGCGCCTGGTCGCGCTGGCCGAAGCAGCGGGGCACGACGCGGCGCTGCGTTCGAAAGGCGCGCCCGGAACCGCATCCGTTCTGGTGCTCGACACCATCGGCGAATTGACCGCGGCCTATCGTTTGGCGACGGTGGTCTTCGTGGGCGGCTCGTTCGTGCGCCGCGGTGGACAAAATATTTTGGAGCCCGCGGCGTGCGGCAAGCCCGTGCTTTTTGGTCCGCGAATGGAAAATTTTCGAGACAGCGTTCAAGTCTTGCTCGGCCGTGGAGGAATCCAGGTGCGAGACGCCGCGGGTCTCACGCGCGTGCTACGCGAGCTGTTTACGCGCCCCGAACAAGCGATCGAGCTTGGCCATTTGGCCAAGGCCGCGGTCTCGCAAGTACGCGGCGCGTCGGCCCGCAACGCGGCATTGCTGGCCACGCTGCTTCCGCCTGCGGAACGGGACTGAGCTCCATGCGAGTGCTCGTGATTCGCCTTTCGGCGATGGGCGATGTTCTTCTCACACTGCCGGTGCTGCGTGCCGTGAAGTCCGCGCGTCCTGACTTGCACCTCACGTTGCTCACCGATGCGCGCTTCGAACCGCTGGTGACCCGTACGGTGGACGACGTGTGGGCCTGGTCGCCCGACGTTTGGCGCCGTGTGCGGTTGGCGCGCTTTGATGCCGTCGTGGATCTCCAGCACAAAGCACGTACGATGCTGCTGTCATCGCTAAGTGGCGCCCCGCAACGGTTTGCGCTGCAACGCCGTACCTGGCGCGAGCTCGCGCGCGCGGCGAGTGGTCGTGACGTTCCATCCGCAAAACGGCATGCGGTGGAGCGGTATACGGATGTATTTCAAAAGATCACGTTTGCAATACCGGCAAAATGTCAACGTGGCGACCGACGCGAGAACCTCGTTGCGCTTGCTCCGGGCGCCGCGCATTCCACCAAGCGTTGGCCGGCCGAGCGCTTCGCCGAAGTTGGCGACGCCTTTGCGTCCGAGGGTTACGCGCTCGCATTGGTTGGCGGCGCTGGAGATGACGCGCAGCTCTCCGCGCTGGCAGCGCTGCTGCGCACGCCGCCGTTGGTCGATGCGCGTGGATGGACCTTGGCGGCATCGGCCGAACTCCTCGCGCGCTGCGCCCTTCTGATCGGCAACGACAGCGGGCTGGCGCATCTGGCGACGGAGCAGGGCACGCCGGTCGTGGCGGTTTTCGGACCTACCTCTCCGCGGCGTTGGCAACCGTATGGTGAGGCCGCGCGCGCCGTGTCGCTCGAGCTGGCGTGTAGCCCGTGCACGAACCACGGCGGGGCCGTTTGCCCACTCGGGCACCATGCGTGTTTGCAGGATTTATCGGCGGACCATGTTCTGAATGCGGCGCGCGCGCTGCTCGCGGCGGCAACCTGATGCGAACGCCGTCGTTTTGGTACCGCGACGATTTGCCGTGGGAGCGCGCGCTTCTTTCGCCGCTGGCCGTCGGCGCGATGGTTTTTCGCGCGGCGTCGGCACTTCGGCGTGCGGCTTACCGAGCGGGTATTTTCGAGACGTGTTCTGCCGGCGCGCCGGTGATCTCCGTGGGCAACCTCGTGGCTGGTGGCGCGGGAAAGACGCCGGTCGTGATCCATCTCGCCGAACGTTTGCACACCGCGGGCGTTCGCGTGGGTGTGGTGTCGCGCGGATTCGGCGGACACGCGCGCGGTCCGCTCGACGTGCAGGCGGAGACGGCGTGGCGACTTTGCGGAGACGAGGCGCTGCTGCTCGCGCGCCGCCTGCCGTTCGCGCACGTCGTCGTGGGTCGTGATCGCGTGGCCGCCGCGCGGCGTGCGGTGCAGCGCGGCGCCGAGGTTGTTCTCGTCGACGATGGATTTTCTCATCTGCGCTTGCATCGCGATCTCGATCTCGTCGTCCTCGACGATGAACGTCCCTTCGGAAATGGACGGCTCCTGCCGCGCGGACCGCTTCGTGAGCTGCCGCAAGCACTTCATCGCGCGGGTCTCCTTTGGCGAACATCCGCGCGGCCGGGGGATGGCGTTCGCTCGCGGTTGCGCGTCGTGCAGCCCGAGATGATCCGCGGCCGCCGTCTCGTGGCGCTCGCTGGCATCGCGCGACCGGAGTCGTTTCGGCGAACACTCGTGGAAGCGGGCGCGCGCGTTGAATCCTTGGTGGAGAAGGGCGATCACGCGCCGTTTTCCGATGCTGCGCTTCGCGCGGTTCTTCGCACGTCCGAGCGCACGCACGCCGACGCCGTTGCCGTGACCGAGAAAGATGCGATGCGTCTTCCCGCGTGGTGTGGCGCGGAGGCCTTCGTGGTGGTGCGCGTGGAAGTCGAACTTCTCGCTGGTGCGGAGCTCCTCGACGAAGCGCTCGCGCGCGTTCTGGGTCCCAAGGCCGTAGACAACAGTGTGCGACAATACACAGATTGAAGCCACAACGCCGGAGGCGCCAATGGCGCGCAAACATCCTCGAGGTCCCAGCATGACGGTGCAGGAGGCCGGCCGGCTTGGCGGCGAAAAAGTCGCCAGCGAGCGCGGTCACGACTTCTACGAGAACATCGGGCGCAAAGGCGGACAGACCGTGGCCCGCGAGCGCGGACCGAGTTTCTACTCGGAGATCGGCCACAAAGGCGGCCAGCGCGTTCGCGAGCTTATTGAAGCGGGCAAGCGGCTTCATGGCCATGGTCCAGGATCACACGGGACGCCATAGGCTAAGCGCCCGTTGTCTTGTCTCGTGCACGAGCGCCGCGGTAAGTGAACGCGGCGCATGGCCCTGTCCCTAGAAGCGATTGCAAGCGAGTTGCCGAGGCGCACGGTGGTCGTGCTGGGCGATCTCGTTTGCGACGAATACGTCTATGGCGAAACCGAGCGGGTGAGCCGCGAAGCGCCGGTGCTGGTGGTTCGTTACGAGGCGAGCGAGCGGCGTCCGGGTGGTGCGGGCAATGCCGCGGCCAATCTCGCCGCGCTCGGTGTGCGCACGCGCGTGGTGGGCGTGACGGGTGTGGACGACGAGGGCCAGGCGGTGGTTGGCGCGCTTCGCGATCAGGGTGCGAGTGTGCACGGCGTTCTCGCGCTTCCGGAGCGCCGCACGGATACGAAGATGCGTATTCTCGCGGGGGGCAAGAACACGCGCCGACAGCAGATGCTGAGGCTCGATCGCGGCCAGACCGCCGCGCTTTCCGCGCGCACGGAGCGGCAACTTCTCGCGGCGCTGCGCGAAGCGTGCGAAGGCGCCGATGCCCTTCTTGTTTCCGACTACGGCAGTGGAACCTGCTCGCCAGCGGTGATCGCCCAAGTGCGGCGGCTGGCCCGGCGTGGCGTGACGGTGTGCGCCGATTCGCGCCACAATCTTGGCGCCTTCTCGGGCGTGCAGGTGGTCAAGCCCAACGAGAGCGAGCTCGAACTGGCCAGCGGCATTCGGACGGGCGACGACGCGCTGGCTTTCGAGCGCGCGGGCCGGGCTTTCCTTCGCACGTTGCGTTGTGGCGCGGTGCTGGTGACGCGCGGCCGTAGTGGCATGGCGCTCTTTCGCGCCGGTGAGCCAACCGAACAAATCGCGGCGCACGGATCAAGCGACGCCGTCGATGTGACCGGGGCGGGGGATACCGTGATGGCGGCGTTTACCGCCGCGCTCGCCGCTTCCGGCGACGTGTTGGCCAGCGCGCGAATCGCCAACGTGGCCGGTGCGCTCTGCGTGAAGAAGCCCGGCACTGCCGTGGTGACGCAGGAAGAACTCTGTGCCGAACTCGCGCTGAGCTTTCGGCTCGGCCGCAACGTTCCAGCGAAGTTGCGGCGCGCCCGTGGCTGAGATCGATTCGCTCGCAGCGACCGCGCGCTGGTGCGAGGCGCAACGCGCGGCCGGTCGTCGCGTTGCGCTGGCCAACGGCGCGTTTGATCTATTGCACGTCGGACATCTGCGCTATTTGCGCGGTGCGCGCGCGCTGGCGGACGCGCTGGTGGTGGCCGTGAACAGCGATGTCTCGGTTCGCGCGAGCAAGGGAGCTTCGCGGCCGGTGTTCCCCGCGTCGGAACGCGCGGAGTTGGTGGCGGCGCTGGCCTGCGTCGATCGCGTGGTCCTCTTTGGCGAAGTGGATGCCAGCGCCGTGATCCGCGCGCTGCGCCCCGACGTTCACGTCAAGGGAACGGACTACACCCCGGAAACGATTCCAGAGCGGGCGCTGGTGCTGTCGCTCGGTGGTCAAGTGGCCATCGCCGGCGATCCCAAAAATCACTCGACGAGTCAAATTACTTCATGGCTCGAACGATTTCGTCCGTGAAACTATCGGCGGCGCTGATCGTCCAGAACGAAGCGGCGCGGCTCCCACGGTGTCTCGAAGCGCTGGCCTTCTGCGACGAGATCGTGGTGGTGGACGGCGGCAGCAACGATGCCACACGGGACATCGTTGGCGCCCAGGGTGCGCGGCTCGTGGAGCGCCCGTTCGATGACTTTGCCCGCCAGCGCGAGGCCGCGCGTCTGGCCTGCACCGGTGACTGGGTGCTCTCGATCGATGCGGACGAAAGGGTGAGCGAGAACCTGGCGGCGGAGATTCGCGCGGTGGTGCAGTCGACGCCGCACGCTGCGCTGTCGATGCCGTTTGCGAATCATTTTGACGGAACGTGGCTGCGGCACGGCGGCCTCTGGCCCGATCGTCACGTGCGGCTCTTTCGACGCGACCGCGCGCGCTGGGATCCCGCGCGGCCCGTGCACGAGGCGCTGCTGGTGGAGGGATCGGTCGGCCGTCTCGAAGCGCCGATGCTTCACCACACCTACGACTCGCTCGCGCACGCGCTGGCCAAGATGGAGCGCTATGCCGAAACGTCGGCGCTGTCGCTCTTTGCTGCCGGTCGTCGCGCCACAACATTGGATGTGATCGTTCGGCCTGTCGCGCGCTTTGTCCGCGCCTTCGTGCTGCGACTTGGATTTCTAGATGGGACGCGCGGCGCGCAGGTGGCTTGGATTCGCGCCTACGAGGCGTTTCGCCGGTATGGCCGATTGCGGGAATTGTCACGGAGGAGAGCCGTGTCGAGTTCCGTGCGTCCACTCCTCCTCGTTTCTTCCTCGTCACGCACTGGCAGCGCTGAGGGCGTGCTGGCGTTAGCAACCTACTTGCGGGCGCAGGGCCACGATGCGCACCTGGCCATCGATACGGCAACGCCCGGCGATCTCACGCGCTGGATTACCGAGGCCGGTTTGCCGCCACCGCTGGTGTTGAAAGTGTCGCGTCAAGTTCGTCTCCATCACTTTGCGTCTGACGTCATGGGATTGGCGCGCCATCTTCGTCGAGGTGACTTCGATCTCTTGAACGCCAACATGGCGCACGACCATCTGCTGGCCTGGACGGCGCGTACGCTGGCCCGAGCGAGCCGCGTGCGGATTGTGCGGACGGCGCATCGCCGTGTCGATCTCACGGGCGCCGCACGGCGGTGGATGCTCAATCACGCGGATGGCGTGGTGGTGGCCGCACAAGCGTATCGGCGCGATCTCGTTGCATCTGGTTTCGATCCCGAGCGCGTGATCACCATTCCAGGCGCCGTGGATGCGCAGCGTTTTTCTCCGGGTGAGTCGCACGGTCTTCGCGGCACACTGGGTATTTCCGAGGACGCTCCGGTCGTCGGCATCGTTGCGCGCCTGAAGGCGGATCGCGATCACGCTGCGCTCATCGATGCATTCACCGATGTTCATCGCACGTTACCCACGGCGCGGCTGGTGCTCTTCGGGCGCGGTGAGGCCGAACCAACGCTGCGGGCCCAAGCGGCGCCGCTCGGCGACGCAATCGTTTTCGCGGGCTATGTCACCGGCGAGCGGCTCGTCGATGCCTACCGCATGCTCGATGTCGCGGCCTGGCTGCGCGAGGGCAACGACGGCGCGTGTCGCGGCGTGCTGGAAGCGATGGCCTGCGGGTGTCCCGTTGTCGTCGGCAACGATGGCGCCGCACCAGAGCTTGTCGAGGGCGCAGGCTTCGCCGTGGATCCGCGGGATCGAAATGCACTTGGAAGGGCGCTGCACACGCTTTTGAGTGACGCTTCGCTGCGACGAGCGCTAGGCACCACAGCGCGCGAACGCGCACGGACTTTTACCAACGACCGTCGTGGCGCAGCCACGCTGGCTTTTTACGAGCGCATTCGTGCATTGCCGTCGCGCTGACCCGAAAATTTTGTAATCGTTACAATCCGTCATGGCCGGGCTTGACCCGGCCATCCACGAGGATTTCGATGCACGTGGATGGCCTCCCCGGGCTTGCCCCGGGGATCGGCGGCCGGCCATGACGGCTGGTGTGCCGACGACTGAACGGATACAAAATTGTTAAGGAGTCAGTGCTGGGTTTTCTCATGCCCGATTGGTCCATCATCGTCTCGACGTACGAATCGCCCTTCGCGCTGACGCGTTGTCTCGCCGCGTTGGCGCGCATGCGCGGCCCATTCGAAACGATCATTGCCGACGATGGCAGTGGTGAATCAACCCGCGCCGCCATTGCGGAGCTTGCCCCCGAACTCGGATCGCACGGGCACGTGAAACACGTGTGGCACGAGAAACGCGGATTTCGCCGTTGCCGAATTGGAAACCACGCGCTGGCGGGGGCTACGGGAACGCGGATCCTTTTTCTCGATGGCGATTGCCTCGTTCGCGCGGATCTTCTCGAGCGGCACAGCGCACTGTGCGTTGACGGATCCTATGTGGCCGGTGGCGCGCTGCGGCTCTCCGCACGGGCCAGCGAACGTCTGACGCTCGATGCCGTTCGCCAGGGGCTGCACGAACGCGCGAGCTGGCATTGGCGAAATATTTTGAGTGGCGATGTCGAATCGAAGTGGCACTACAGTGTCGTGCCGCGTGCCTTGTGGCCGCTTTTTCGGCGTCGCTCGGGTGGATTCTTGGGCGGCTGCTCCTCGGCGAACCGCGCGGCGCTGGTCGCTGTCAATGGCTGGGACGAACGTTTCGGTTACGGATTCGAAGACACCGACCTCGGCCACCGTTTGCAAAATGCGGGCGTCCGCCCGTGCAGCGCCCGCCTCGATGGACTGGTCGTTCATCTTTTTCACGAGCGGTCCTATCGAGATCCCAAGGTGGTCGCCGAAAACTTCACGCTGGCGCGCGCGAACTTCGGCGGCCCTCAGACGCGCGCGGTGCTCGGCCTCGACGCCCTCGCGCACGGCGATCAGCCACGCTGGGAAACGCTCGCCTAGTCGTTCGTTTTGTTCGGCGCGATCCGTGTCTAGGTTTCCCCTCGGAGGCTCCGGACATTCGTCCGGCGTTCACTCAACATCGGGAGGAGCAACATGAAGACGCTAATCAGGGGCCGCGGTCGCCTTGACTGCGGCACGGCTCGCGCGGATGCGCGTGTTGGATGGCTAGGGGGCTTAGCGGCTGCTGCGGTGCTCTTCTGGGCGCAGGGCGCATTTGCACTCTCAGGCGTGCAAGTGTCGGCCAATGCCGGCGCGGGAAATTTCGCCCGAGACTTCTCGTCGAATACCGGGGCCGGCGCGGCCTATGGCGCCACCGTGGCCGTGCAACCGTATGATCTAATCGGCGTCGAGCTGGCCTACGACGGCTTGACGGCCGGCAACAACAGTCCGCTGGCGGTGGATTCGCGCTTTGTCGCCAACGGTGTGAAGGGTGCACTCAAGTTGAACTTGGCACCGGGCGCGATCGAGCCCTATTTGCTCGGTGGCGCGGGTTACTACCGACTCGGTAGTACGGGAACGGCGCCGGGATTTGGGACGGCCAATGCGTTCGCCGTTCCGCTCGCCGCGGGTGTGAACGCGCACATCAGCGATACCTGGCTCATCGGAGCGCGCTTCACCTACGACCTGATGTTCCACACACAAGATCTTCGTCCGGGCAATCCGACGAATGCGGACTTGTACACCGCGATGATTCACCTCGGTGCCATCATCCGGTGATTCGTTTTTTTAACGTCGCGGTCGCCGCCGCCGGCAGCTTCTCGCCGGGACGGCGATCGGCCGTTTCCCAGGTGTAGGCGGCGCCGACCAATCGCCCGGCCTCCATCCTTTCGACTTTTCGCAGTACGCCGCGCTAAACCGCCACCCGCCTAGCTGCGGTTTTTCGGTTTTACACCTCTCGGGAATAGGAGCGTCGGCGTCGCTGTTCCTGGCCGCTATCGATCTTGTCGCGCGTGCGTTGTTTTGGTACCAAGGCGCGCTTTGTTCTCGACACGACTTTCTTTTTCTTCCGGCACAAAAAAAGGGCGGGACCATGAAGAACGCCAACCTCGTAGTCGTAGCTGCACTGGCCGCTGTTATCGGATTTGTGGTGGGCCGTTCCACCGGGACGCAGGGATCGTTCGTTCGCGGCGGCGCCGAAGCTGTGCATGGCGGCGACAACGGCAAGACGGTGGCCGATCTTCCCAAGGACTTCTTGACCGACAAGGACCTGACCGGCGTCGATTTCTCCGGCCTCTCCGAGTCGCAAAAATATTCAGTGCTCTCGGCTATCAACGAAGCGACGTGCGATTGCGGCTGCGGAATGGGCAGCATCGCCATCTGCAAAAAGAAAGATCCCAACTGCCCCACGTCGCCCGCCAAGATCGCCAAAGCGATCGAGTTGGCCAAGGCTGGCAAGAGTGCGGCGCAGATCAAGAGCGAGCTCGGTGGCGCGGCGGCCAAGCCCGCGGCTGCGGCGGCCGATGATTCAGCCTCGGTATTCAAAGTCGATGTGGGCGACGCCTATGTGCACGGCAAGGCCGACGCCAAGGTGACCATCGTTGAATTCTCCGATTTCCAGTGCCCGTTCTGCGCGCGCGTCATTCCGACCGTGAAGCAGGTCGAGGAGAAGTATGGCGACGACGTGCGCGTGGCCTTCAAGCACAATCCGCTGCCATTTCACCCCAACGCGCCGGGCGCTTCGCAGGCCGCGCTAGCTGCTGGTGCGCAAGGCAAATTCTGGGAGATGCACGACAAGATTTTTGCTGCCAACGCGGCGCAACAATCGATCGAACGGCCGGCGCTGGAGAAATTTGCGAGCGAGCTCGGTCTCAACATGGCGAAGTTCAAAGCGGACCTCGACGCCAAGGCCTACCAGGCGATGGCTGACCGCGACACCGCGCAAGCGCAAAAGCTGGGCGCCAGCGGGACACCGTCGTTCTTCATCAACGGTCGTCGCGTGCGTGGCGCGCAGCCGTTCGAGAAGTTCAAGGAAGTGATCGACGAGGAGTTGAAGAAGGCCGATGCGGCGCTGGCTCGCGGTGTTTCGCGGGCGAACCTCTACGCCGAGCTGACCAAGGACGGCCTGACCGCCCCACCTGCGCCTACCGCGCGTCCGTCGAATCCTTCCGCTCCGCCGCCCGCGACCGCGCACAAGATCACCGACCTCGGCGACTCGCCGGTGGTAGGTCCGAAAACCGCCAAGGTGACCATCGTGATGTGGTCGGATTTCCAGTGTCCGTTCTGCAGCCGCGTGGAGCCGACGCTGAAGCAGGTGATTGAGACCTACAAGAACGACGTGCGCGTCATTTGGAAGAATCAGCCGTTGTCGTTCCACCCGAACGCCATGCCTGCCGCCGAGGCCGCCATGGCCGCGCACGCGCAGGGCAAGTTCTGGGCGATGCACGACAAGCTCTTCGCCGGTCAGCGCGAATTGTCTCCGGAGAATTACAAAAAGTGGGCGCAGGAGATCGGCGTCAACTTGACAAAATGGCAAGCTGATGTCGATGGCCACAAGCAGAAAGCGGCCATCGACAAGGACAGCGCCTACGGCATGCAAGTTGGCGCCAACGGCACGCCGACATTCTTCGTGAACGGTCGCGAGATTTCTGGCGCGCAACCTTTCGAGAGCTTCAAAGCGCTTATCGACGAAGAGGTCAAGAAGGCTGACGCACTCCTGAAATCGGGCGTGAAGGTTGCTGACCTCTACACTCGCGAGCTCGACGACAACGCCAAAGCCGCACCCGCGCCGACCGCTGCCGCGGGAGAGCCGGCGGACAATGGCGCTCCCGTGAAGATCGACATCGGCAAGAGCCCGATGAAGGGTCCGGCCAATGCGCCGGTTACCATCGTCGAATTCTCCGATTTCCAGTGTCCGTTCTGCAGCCGCGCCGAGCCGACCATTACCCAGGTAATGGATGCGTACAAAGGCAAGGTGCGCGTGGTGTGGAAGAACCAGCCGTTGCCGTTCCATCCCAACGCGATGCCAGCGGCGGAGGCGGCCATGGCAGCGGGCGAGCAGGGTGCCGAGAAGTTCTGGAAGATGCACGACAAGCTGTTCGCCGATCAGCAGGGGCTCGGGCCGGCCAAGTACGAGGAGTACGCCAAGGAGATCGGCCTCGACTTCGGCAAATGGAAAGCCGCGCTGGAGGCGCACAAGGACAAGGCGCAGATCGACGACGACATGAAGATCGGCACGTCAGTGGGCGCGCAGGGAACGCCGACGTTCTTCATCAACGGCAAGAAGCTCGTGGGTGCGCAGCCGTTCGAACAGTTCAAGGCACTGATCGACAGCGAGCTGGCCAAAAAATAGGCTTCATTTTTTTGCTGCGGCCCGAGACGAAATTACACTCGTCTCGTGGCCGCGGCTGATTTCAAGATTCGACCGTTTCGCCGCGGCGATCGCCAAGCCGCGCAGACGCTCCTCGAGGAGGCGGGCTATCCGCTCTCGCCGGCCGATTGCGCTGCGGTGGTGGCCTGGATCTGCTCCCACCCCGAGACCGAAGCCTTTCTCGCCGTTGACGTGGCGGATCATCCGCTGGGTCTGATTTCGCTTTCGCATCGGCCGCAGATGCGCATCGGTGGCCGTATTGGCACGGTGGAAATTCTTTATGTGAAGCCCGAGCACCGCCGTCAGGGGCTCGGGAAGGCGCTCATCGAGCAGGTCTTGGCACGGACGCAGGCGCTCGGCTGCAGGCGCGTGGAAGCAAACGTGCCACGCGCGGCGTCAGGCGGGCGCGCGCTTCTTGCCACGCTTGGATTCACGCTGGTCGACGAAGATGTGATGAAGCGCTAGAGCGGCTTAAACCTCTCCGAAGATCGCACGTGCGGCCGCTTCGCGCACACGCATTCCCAGCGCAAGTGCTGCTGCGGTATTTTTGGCCCGCGCGCGAAACCGCAGCACGATGCCATCGGCGCGCATCGCCAGCACGATGACAGTCGGTGCGTCCGCGGCCGGGTCGAGGAGATCCGTAGCGGCGACACCAGCCGCGCGCAAAGCCGCATGCGCCGCGGCCGCGTCGTGAATGGGCGGCACGGTGATGTCGACGATGGCGAGCTCCCCGGATGCAGCCAGCGTGCGGTTGCGAATCACCTCTGACAGCACGACTTCGTTCGGAATGACCACCATCACCGCGTCATAGGTACGAATGAACGTGTGCAAGAGCGTGATGTCTTCGACCACGCCGGTCTGGCTCTTGATCTCGACTTCATCGCCCACGCGCAGCGGTTGTGCGAACGAAATGAAGAGCCCCGCCATCATGTTGCCGAGCGTGCCGCGCGCCGCGAAGCCGAGCACCAAGGTCGTCACGCCGGCCGAGGCGAGCAGCCCTGTGCCGAGCACGCGCAGCTCGGGAAATTGCGCCATGGCCGCGGAGATGCCGATGATCCAGAGCACTGCGTTCACCAGCCGCCGCGTGGCCACCATGCGCGTGAGCAGACCCGGTTCCAGTCTGCCGCGCTGACGTTCGCGCGCCACCGCGCGGTCGATGGAGAGTCGCACCAGACGAGCGACCATGATCGTCATGGCGATGAGCACCAGCGCCACCACGGTGGGGCGCAGCTCGAGTCCGAGGTCGTGAATCAGGAGATCCATCGCCGAACGGTGACACCAACCTGGCGATTGTCAAAGTCTGGTTGGTGCGATCGGATCAGTTGAAGTCGTCGCGGACGCTGCCGCTCAAGATGAAGAGCGTATCGCTCGGGCAGGAACCGCTCTTTTCGGAAGGCGGTCGCTCACCTTCCTCGTACCGGTATCGCCGGTAGAGGTACACGCCGGACTCGGCCGAGTAACTGCCCAGCGTCCAGACCGTTCCCCAAGCCTCGATGTTGCAAGGACCAGAGCGAGCCTCGATCCTCGTGTCCAGGCCAAATCCAAGGGGATAGACGGGGACTTCGACAGCGTGGTTAGTCGGGTCTCCAGCCCAATCGATGGGGCTCACCGACAGACGGCTCCAAAGTGTAGTGCTCGGAAGTTGGTCCAATGGTTTGCTGGCTCTGGCCGTAATTTTCGAGATCTTGAGAGTGGTTGCAGCAGCTTGGTCGACCGGATCGAACTGCGGCGGATCCAGATTCTGCAGCGTATCCAGATGTTGTTGATCTATCGGGAAGGAGATGAGCGTTTTGAGAGCGATGTTGAACGTGGCGCCGTCAGGACAGGCCGTTCCATAGGGGAGCTCTTCGGACCAGTAGATAACTTTCCAGTAGACAACTTTCGCCAGCTTGTTCCCAGAATCAACCGATAGAACCTTCACAGCCTCCGCCTCCTTGCTGCCTCCGATAACGCAAGATTGACCGGACTCGTCGTTATTGTTGGCAGAGAGGGCTACCCCAATCTGCTCTGTCTGGGTCACTCTACGCCACTGCCCAACTTGCAACTTTGCGGCATTCTGTTCGAGGACATCGCCGGGAGCGGTTCCGCACGCGTTTGCGAGCGCGATGAAGGAATAGAGGAACGGGCGAATCAAGTGTCGCATTTTGAATGTACTCCGATTTGTGATTGATGTTGCGTAACACCAGCAAAAGGTGGGCCATCCCGCGATTAATCGTGTTCAGCCCTAAAGTTGGTGCAACAGGGCGCCTTTTGGAGCGGGCATGCGCACTCCACGTCGAAGCTGGACAAGGAGACGCCCAGGCGTATCCTTGAGTGAGCAATGGTGCGCTTCGTTTTCACACTCATCGCAATGATGGCGCTCCCCGCGGTTGCCAAGGGCTACCGCACCTACGTCGATCGAGAGGGCGTGCTGCACGTTTCCAACGCCCTGCGCGCGAGCGAGCGGGTGACGCTGCGCAACGGGGTGGAGCAGTCGCTGGGCGATCACACGCCGTACGCGAAAGTCATCGCCGGCGCCGCAGCCGAGTACAAGTTGCCGCCGGCGTTTCTTCTCGCGATCATCGCCGCCGAATCGAATTTTCAGACCGACGTGGTGAGCCGCGCAGGCGCTCTGGGCCTGATGCAGCTGATGCCAGCGACAGCGCACGTGGTGTATGTCGAGAACCGTTCCGATCCCCTGCAAAACATTTACGGCGGGGCGCGCTACTTGCGGCTTTTGACGAATCAGTTCGGCGGTGATTTCGTGAAAGTGATAGCCGCCTACAACGCCGGTCCGGAAGCGGTGCGCAAAGCGCGCGGCGTACCTCCGTTCGCGGAGACGCAGGACTACGTGCGACGTGTGATGAAGCTCTATCACTACTACCAGCAAGCCCTGGCGCGCGGCTAACCGTGGACGCGCAAAAACGAAATCGGCGCCGCGAGATCTGGAACGCGCCGAACATCATCACCTACGTGCGTATCCTGGCCATTCCGGTGTTCGTCTATTTCCTTTCGGTGGAGAGCCGGCGCAATTCGTTCGTGGCGGCGTTGATTTTCGCCGCCGCCGCAATCACGGATGTCCTCGATGGCTGGCTCGCACGGCGTTTCGATCTGACGACGGTGCTCGGAAAATTCCTCGATCCACTCGCCGACAAACTAATCGTGCTTGCGGCGCTGATTCTGCTCGTGCACCTGGGCCGCGTGCCGCCGTGGGTAGTGGTGCTCATCATGAGCCGCGAGTTCGCCGTGTCGGGCCTGCGCACGCTCGCCGTGAGCGACGGGCTCGTTATCAGCGCCAGCCAAGGCGGCAAGTGGAAGACCGCCACACAGCTGACCGGGATCATCTGCCTCTCGGTGCACTACCGGTACCCGATCGACTTTCTGTTCCGAACGGACGTGATCGATTTTCACGAAGTTGGGTTGGGGTTGCTTTACATTTCGCTGGTGCCGTCGGTGCTCTCAGCGCTCGACTATTTTCGCGCGTTCATGCAGGCGGTCACGGCGCAACCGGAGAAGTGAAACCGGTTTTGGGTTGACACTCGGGGGAGACCAGGGGTACACGGGAACGCCTTTTTGCGGAACTAGCTCAGCTGGTAGAGCGTCGCCTTGCCAAGGCGAAGGTCGCCGGTTCGAACCCGGTGTTCCGCTCCAAATTCAGCCCCGGATTCGCTCGGTAATTCGATGCGGTCCGGGGTTTTTGTTTGGGTGGAAATGGCCTCGGGTAGCAAACGGGTAGCAAAAGTCGTTTCCGTCGAGGTGGAAACGCCGCCGACGGCAACCATGGCGATATCAGGTTTTCTTAGGTCGGCGACTTGGGGCATGGAAATCCCAAAACTGAGTCGCTCGATTCCAGCGCGCATGTCCGTCATATCGAGATGGCCGTAAATCTCGCTGGTCAGCGCCGGATTGGAGAAGCCATTACTGAAATCATAAGCCGGGGCCGTCTGCTACTTTCCGCTAAGGACCGTAATAACCCCGCCATTTGCCCCCGACATGCTGAGGCTGTTCACCTCGGTCACCGTCGTAACGAATCCAGCATCCGTTACAAGTGTCAGCGGGGTTTGCATCGATAGATCCGGAGCGCCGCCCACCGCGGGGCCAGGCACCAAGATCGCGCCTGGCGTTGACATCTTTAGGAGATAGGCCCCCCGAAGCGATGCGGTTTCATATTGCCCGGCAACCAGAACCTCATCTGCCCGAACCGTTGCGGATTGAGGAGAGAGCGCGCCCCAAAACGGCCCTTGCCAGCTCTGAGCAATTTTCCCGTTCATAACGGAGAAGAAGGCTGCGGTTCCGCCATCGACATCGTTAGTCTCTGCGCCAATCAGGACTCCCCCGTCGGTCGGAACGACGAACTGCGAAACCCCCGTTGCGGATAGCATCGCCGCGCGGGTAGTGCCTTTTGAATCAATGGTCACCGCACAGGGCTCGCCTGGGGCCGTATATCCTCCAATTTCGTCATTGTAGGAATCCGCCGTTGCCGCAATAACGAAATCGCCATTTCCCTGGTGCGTGACTGGCCCGCCAAGCAACCACGGCGTTCCGTTCCCTACCGTGCTCGAACTTTTCAGGGCGCCCTGACCGTCTAATTGCAGGAGAACCAGCTCACGTCCGAACGGCGTCGGCGTATCTCCATTGCAGAAATATCCTCCGTCCTGCTCCGCGCATCCACGGACAAAGACTGAAGCGTCCGGCTGGGAAAACGTATCACTCCAATCCACCGACGCATCCGCCGAGACGTGCGCGACGTAAGCGACGGAAGCGCCGCTTGTCGGAAAAGCACGTCCGACAAAAAGCAAACCTCCTTCGGCCGTGGGCGTTGCCGAGGAGAGTCGAATTCCATTTGCCGCTGTGTAGAAGCGTTGTGCGCGGACTGTTCCGTCCGCAGCATTTACGTCGAACACAAGCGCGCCACTGTGGGTAATCGACCAGGTGGTAATCACTTTGTATCCGCCGTCAGAGTTGACCACGGAGACGGGTACGGCGCCATTTCCATCGGGGTTCGCGTAGTCCCGTTGCCAGAGAATCGAACCATCTTGTGCGAGCCGTGCGACCCAGGTGCCGCTGAGTTCATACCCAGCAAAGACGGTGCCGCCATCTTCAATCGCAAGAATCGCTAATTGATCCCGAGCGCCGTATGTTTTGAGCCAGCTATTGCAAGGGCCGCAGCCCACCGATGCGTCGCAAGCGTCAATGACCTTCCCGCATTGGGCTGCACAGGCCGCCGAGTCTGAACATGAGCTTCCCGCGTCGGGTGATCCGGAATCAGATCCGCCATCTCCTGCATCATCTAATCCAGAATTGTTCGAACCTGCATCCGAGACTGAAGAACCACCGTCGCCCGCATCTTTGTTGTCTACAGTGCCGGCATCTCGAGCAATGAACGGTGGTGACGAAATGAATTCACATCCAACGAGCGCGAACCCAAGCGCAAGTGCTACCGGCGCTCTCACGGCGCGGGTTCCGATTTCATCAGCCAAAGTCCAGCGGCACCGGCAACGATTCCAATGCCCAGAGAAATGTCCGCGATGCGCCCGCGCGAATGGAAGGCGTCGCTCGCGCTCGAATATCCAGCGGCGTCGCCTGATTGGCCGGCAGTATGCGCTGAGTTATAGCTCGACCATGCCAAGCCTCCTGCCACCGCTGCTCCAGCGAGGCCAAGACCAGCAGTTACAAGCGCGACGTAAGAGGGCGCGGAGTACAACGGCTTCTGCTCGGTAGTCGAAAAAACCAACTGAGCAGCGACCTTTTCCATGGCCGTTGCTAGAACATCACCCGACGTTGACGGAACGTTGATCCGGGCACTCCGAACGGATGTTCCCGTTTCCACGTCTGTAATTCTAGCCATCACAATCGCATGTTCGCTGTCGCCGAAAACTTGGGCCACGGCTAGGTAACGAACTTGAAGGAAGCGCCCGGTCTGCACGGCACACGATTCGTCACAGGAGTCGCCGCCGTTGAATTTCTGGGTTTCCAGGATCTCGCGCATCTGGCCTTCGTCCTGAACCCTGAAGCAGTGCGAATCGACGAAGGCGTTGCGGAGTGCGTTCGACAATAGCCGCACCAAGTCCACCGGGAGACGGGCCAGCTCAACGTTCAAGACCGCGACGGTTGGCTCGTCCGGCATGCTGCAATCGCGAACTGGAGCAGCGGCAATGAGCACCGCTGTTACTGCTCCCAGCATTTTCGTCTCCAAGAAATGCAGACCATGGTTCCAAATCCGCGCGGGGTGCTTGTGTTCGTTGCCCGCGTGGCCCAATTTAACGCGACATGATCTGTCGTATTATCTCCGGCCTGTCCAGCCCACTCTGCGATCTGTGCGCAGCCGGCGGGTCGAAAATCTCTTCCGTCAAGTCGGCGCAAATATTGCTCGTCATCGGGCGCATCACGAACTCACGCAGGCTCAGTTCGCGGAACTTGTGGGACTGGAACCGCGTTCTGTTCAGCGCGTTGAGGCGGGAGCGACGTGTTCGGTGGCAACGGTAGTCGCGGCCGCCGACGCCCTGGGCGTACCGGTCAACGAACTGTTTCAGGAGAGCACCTCCTTGCCGCCCAACAAGAGTGTTGGTCGCCCTCCCCATGTTCGGACCGACAGGACGCCTGGCCGCTTGATGGCTGCCGAGCCTGTGCCGCGCTATGGGAAAAAGCGACGGCCTCAGAGGAGTCGCTGAACCTCCCGAAATGGAAGCGTGCCAAGACCACGCAGTGCGCTTCGTGACCGTCTTGGAACGGGTACCTCAGGCCTAGCGAGTTCATTGCTGAGCGCGTGAGATCACTCCGTCGCGCGCGCGGGCCAAAATATATTCCGAATACGGTTGTTGTCGGTGGTGTCGTCGATCTCCCTATGGGCGTACCCATCCCATCGGATGGGCTCACCGCCCCCTTATTATTGCACCATTATGCTAAAAATAGCATAATCAACCCGATGGCCCCTTCGCTGAAACCGCTGATCTGGATTGGAAGCAGCAAGGCGGACTTGAAAAAGTTCCCGGCCGATGTGCGGCAAGTTGCCGGTTATGCCCTGTACCTAGCGCAGGCGGGCGGCAAGCACCTGGACGCCAAGCCGCTCGCTGGTTTCGGCGGTGCTGGTGTCCTTGAAGTCGTCGATGATTTCGACGGGGACACGTTTCGGGCGGTCTACACCGTCAAACTGGCTGGCGTGGTTTACGTTCTGCACGCTTTTCAGAAAAAGTCGCGGAAGGGAATCAGGACTGCGCAAGGCGATGTGGAGTTAATCAAACAACGCCTCAGCCGAGCGAGGGAAATTCATGCGGACCAGATTGCCAAACTGAAAGGGGAAACCAAATGAAGAAGATTGGCTACGCCGCGAGTAGCGGAAACGTGTTCAAGGATTTGGATCTGCCGGCGCCAGAAGAGGCCCTTGCAAAAGCCGAACTGACGGCAAAAATCGCCGAGATCATTGCCAGTAAAGGACTGACTCAGTCTGCCGCCGCGACACTTCTGGGGATTGATCAGCCCAAAGTTTCGGCGCTCCTGCGCGGTCGGCTCAGTGGATTTTCGACGGACCGTTTGCTCAAATTTCTAACGACGCTCGGAAGAGATGTGGAGATTGTTATTGGAGCGAAGTCCAGAACGAAGGGCAGGGGCCATCTTCGGGTTGTTTCGGCTTGATGGCACCTGGAATGATTGTGGCGACAGCGGCGGACGCCAACAACGTTTATTGGTTCGCGGATGATGGATTTGTGAGGAGAGCGGCGCTCGTTGGCGGCTCTCCGATCGTTTTAGCTCAAGGGTTGGCGCTCTGCTCCGTTCGGCCGGGTACGCCGCTCTACGGACCCAGCAGAATCGCAGTGGATTCGACGAGCGTCTATTGGACCAACTGGTGTGACGGGTCCGTTATTAAGCTGACCCCGAAGGCGTGATTATTTCCGGGGGAAGAAGAGGATGGCCGCCTGCGTCGCGTTGTGATCGACGCGATACTCCAGGACGAACTTTACCAGCCATGGATGGAAAGCTAGCGCGCGCGGGCTGAGACCTGCACCAGTCGGGCGAGCGGAACGCCCAATGCTTGCGCAAGGCGAAGCATCGTTCGTGTCGAGGGAACATGTCGCGCAGACTCCACGCGGTGAACATTAGGCGCAGCCATCTCAGCGCGGCGCCCAAGCTCCGCCACTGACCAGCCTTTATCTACGCGCAATTTCTGTACGCGCTCTGCAACACGTTGGGCGAGGTCGGCATCGGTCCCCGCGCGCCGTGCCTCGACCCATCGCCGGTAATTCGGATCACCAAAAGTTCGAGCGAACTCCGCTGAAAAGGAAGTCGTCTCGCAGTCGTCGAGGCCAACAACGACTCCTCGTTTGAACTCGTCGATGCTCCACGAAACGACAGACCGATTCTCCACATCTCGGAGCGCGGCTCTGGGAACGTCGGCGGCAACTAGGTCTTCGAAGAGCACGCGGAAAGAATCGGAACCCGGCTGATAGGTGCAGGAGCGTAGGTCGGGAATCCGGGTGACCATCCCTCGTGGAGACGGCGCAAGTGCGTTGGCCAACTCTCGACTGCGTTCAATTAAGCCTAAATCGAAAGCCGGGCTCATCGGTGAGCCCCAGATTCTCGCGCGCCAGATTTCCTGCGTCCCAGTTCAGCCGACAAGGCCCGCGCCTCTGCGGCGTTGGAGCGTGCGCTAGTACGTCGTACTTCCTCTCGCAGCGAATTGATCAGCCGACTCTGTTCTTCGTTTGTCCGCAGAACGAGTGCGAGCTGCGCATCGAGGTTTTGGTAGGCAATTTGCCACTCCTCAACCAGGCGTTTAAGCGCTTCGACGGTGGCGCCGAGTTCTTCGCTTTCGCCGTATTGTTTCAGGTTACCGAGAATGCTGGCGAGAAGAGCCACGCCACCCACGCCCACCGAATCGGATTCCTGTACAGTCTTTTTCTTTATCGCCAAGTGACACCTCAATCGATCAGTTTTTCAGCACGAAGGGCAGCAAGCACGCGGCCTCTGTGACGGCCGATGGTTCCGTCCATGAATTCGAGGTTGACGAGATCGTAGCGGTCCAAGAGTTTTCCATCCTTGAAGACGTGAACGTGCAGTGGCGGATGATCGCCTTCGTACATCCTGAGGACGTAACCGCCCCGTTTCCATGTTGGCACTCTATCCGCTCCACGTAGTTGATAGTATCACTTATGAGCGTCTCAAGCCACGGGCTAAATTCGTGGCCAGTTTAAAAAAATTCAGAAGGGTACCCACTCCTATTCGTAACGAATTTACGTGGCGGTTTTTTTCTGGCCTCTCGTTCGCCTCATGTACGAGCCGGTCGTCTATTTCGTTGCTCGGCACCGCTCGACATACGCTTCAACGGCTACCGGTCGGAATCGGATCGCATTCCGGATGCGGCAATGCTCGATCTCGCCCTTCTCGCAAAGCGCGTAAACGGTTGCGGTCGAAACGCCCAGCCGCGCGGCCACGTCCCGCACGCGCAGTAGATTGTCCCTCGCCCCGATGACCAGTCGTAACCCAGTTGTCGCGGCTGATGCGGTAGCAAATCGGGTAGCAAACTGGGTAGCAAACTGGGTAGCAAACGGCTTGATTTCCGCTGATAGAGCCTGCGACGCTTGGACTGCCGAATCCTGCTTTTCAGAGGGGAATGATAAATTCTGCGAAACGTAAATACCCACTGGACTCGCTCGACCACCCTTGCCAAGGCGAAGGTCGCCGGTTCGAACCCGGTGTTCCGCTCCAAATTCAGCCCCGGATTCGCTCGGTAATTCGATGCGGTCCGGGGTTTTTGTTTGTGCGAGATCGTCGTCCTGTAACAAATTTGTAACAAGCGGCGCGGAAACCGATCCGCCGTCGCCGCAGGCAACCAGTTGCGGCTCGACGCTTTCGGCAACGGCGAGACCGAAGCTCAAGCGATTGATGCCGGCGCGCATGTCCGTCATATCGAGATGGCCGTAAATCTCGCTGGTCAGCGCCGGATTCGAGTGGCGAAGGATCTTTTGCACGGTTCTAGCGGCACGCCGGCCTTTAGCAGGAGCGTGGCTGTCGTGTGGCGCAGGTCGTGGAAGCGGACGTGGTGCGGAATCGGCACGGGCCAGAGCCGCGTGGTGCACGTGCCGTTCTTGCGGATGGGCGTAGTCGATGCCCTCAATCGCGGCCGACTGCCCCAGTTTCGAGTTGCGTAGACGGGCGGCCAGCTTGCGTTCTTCGCGGTGTTGCCACTCAGCATCGACGAGGAATCAGACGAGGTCGGCCGGCGCAAGATCTTTGTCCTTGGGATTCGAAAAAACGGCTGCGTCGCGAGGCCGTGGCGGCGCAAACTTTTTTCAGTGGTAGTAAGCGGCGCCGCGCACGTTGCCGTGCAGCGGCAGACTTCCTTCGCGCTCCTCGATGACCGGGACCGTGTCGAGGTTGTGCTTGTCAGCCGAATCGAACGCTGGCCCTGCCGGTCGCTTTTCAGCGGCTCGTCATGGAAGCTGGCGATCTTTCGCACCTCTTGCAGCCCGTCCTCCTCGACCGCTTCCATCCAAAGGGCGAGCTTCTGTGCAACGTGTCACCGTTCGCGAAGCCACCAGTCGCAACAGCACCAGCCCAAGGGGCGACACCAGCTTCTGTGCGATCGAGCAATAGGCACGGCATCGGGTAGGATTCGTGGTAGACTTAGGAAGCAGTTCCATTTAGGAAGACAGAAAATGATAAATCAAAAGCGTGAGGGTTGGGGTGTCACGACCTCTACACTTATTATGGGCATTGTATCGCTAGCAAACATGGTGGGCGCCGCAGAGATCGGACCGACGCGCCTTCGAATTACCACCGAAAGTAATGATTTCATTCCAGCTATAGACGCGGGTACATGTGCTCGGTTTAATGTGCGTTCTGCCGATAGCACGTCTTTTGTCAACGCCAAGACAAATATCATCGTCAATTTAGGAGATGGCAATGCGGGCGGTCGCTTCTATAACAACTCCTCCTGCAAACAACAAGAATCTAACCGGACAACGATAGCAGCCAATAGCAGCAGCGCTAGCTTTTACTACAAGAAATCTTCGCGAGGGAACATCACTCTAACGGCCAGCGCTTCAGCCCTTCAATCCTCCAGCCAGTCGCTCGTTGTGCGCGGTCCCACGCGCCTCAGTATAGCGATCGTCGGCGCCCAGGACGCTAACGCGATAGGGACCCTTGCTTGCGTTGGATTTAATGTCCGATTCATTGATGATAATGGGTCTGCCAGAATAGCCCCCACGGACCTGTCCGTTGCTCTCGATGACGCTGGCGCCGATGGCCAATTCTATGTCGACAATAACTGCACCATCTCTGCCGCTCAATTAACGGTGCGTGAAACCGAGCACGACCTGCCATTTTATTACAAGAAACCAACCGGCGGACAGGTGATTCTAACAGCCAGCGCTGCGCCACTTCAATCCACCAGTAGGCAGATTACTATTCGCGGTGCGGCAAAAACAGCAATTCTAGGTTTAGATTCCCTTCCAAATGGATCGTGTGGCGAGTTTAACGCTCAAACCACGGATGGTGCTGACCAGCCGGTTCCCGTCGCCGAAAACACAGATCTCTCTCTGTCTGACAACGATGGAGAAGGGGGGTTCTATGGTGACGCGAGCTGCTCCAACCACATCACACAAGTCACTGTCTCGGCTAATACACGTTCACATAATTTCTTCTACAGAAATGACGGAGCTCGCATTGTATCGCTGAGCGCTACTGGTCAGGGTCTCATACCCGTTATCCGCAGAGTGCGCATTACCATAACCTACGCCACGAAACTTAGCTTCTTTGCACCAGGTCCCGACGAGAATCTAGATTCAATTGAGGCTGGCCACTGCGGCAAATATTTAGTCGTAGCCACCAATGACGCTGGCAATGAGCGCATGACGCTGCCGAACACTGTCCTCTCGCTGTCTGACGGAAGCCAGGGTGGAACTTTCTATTCTCAAACCAGTAACAACAGCTGCGGAGGAGCGATAACCCAAGTTACCTTAGCGGGCACTTCTCGAGCTGATTTTGGATATCAAAAGCCAAGCGGCGGACAAGTCACACTCCAAGTACAAAACTCAGGGCTTCAAGGGACTACCAAGCAAATCACTGTGAGACCAGGGGTCACAGCTATCTCCATTAGACCGGATCAACACACGTTTAATATTCTCACCTGCCAGCAAATCTCGGTATTGTCTATTGGCGAAAATGGTCAGGGCAAGGAGGCCGCGACGGATATTATTGTAAACTTGTCAGATAGAAACGACGTCAATAACGATGGTAATTTCTATTCTGACTCCAATTGTGCGACCCCGCTGCCCAATAGCCGTGTGATCATTCCAACAGGAGCATTTTGGTATCACATCTGGTACAAAAAATCGACACCGGGATCGGTGGCCCTTGTTGCCCGGGCCACGGGATTTCCAGAAGCATCAGACACGGTCAATATTAGGACCGCTGCCCCTTAGTTAGAGGGGTGAAAAAGCCCCCATGGACCTCCAAAACACCTTCATCTTGGTCAAAATCGCGACATGACAAATTCTCAAGTGGTATAGGGGCGCTGGTAGAGGGATCCGCCGATGTAGCGGTGGGCAGCTAGCCCCGGAGCCGAAGGCGCTAACGTTCGCTGCGTTCTCCCGGCCCGATCAGCCGCTCGATGGCCGCGAGCAGCACGTTGAACTCGAACGGTTTGCGTAAATAATCCGAGTAGGCCGGCATCTTCTTGGTGCTCGAGACGATGGCGGATTGCGGCGCGGCGCTCATGACGATCACGGGTAAATCGCGGTGTTCACTTCCCGCGCGGATCGCCCTTAGCATCTCGATCCCCGACATGATCGGCATCATCACGTCGAAAATCCCCAAATCTGGACGGGTTTTCTCGAGGCGCAACAATCCGTCGCGGCCGTTGGTGGCGCGAACCTCTTCGCGGAGCCGATTGAACTCCGAAAGAACTTCCTTAGGCCAAGTACTTCTCGACGTGGAGTGCGGAGCTTGCAACCGTTGCGGCATGCTACTGCGAACTTGCTAAGTAATCCCGAGGGACGCAGGTACCCAGCGAGCATGGCCTGCCTTGGTTCGATGAAGCCCAACCGACTAGCTAGGTCAGGCACCTCACGGGAACTGCGATTAGATTTTTCCCAAACGGGACAACCTCATTCCCGCTGTAGATCACGACACCGAGCGCGCGCGGCGCGGCTTCTTGAAAATCCTGAATCCCCGTAAAGTCGTTCCGGCTCACGCCGATGGTTCGTTTGACCTTAGCTAGCGGAATCCCCCGCCGCGTCAGAGCATAACCGGGGCCATTCGGAGTAGTGTCCTCCTCGTGAACCAGGGTTTCGCCTACCGCGAGCGAATCGATGCGGAGGGGGCGGGCCGCACCGTGCTCGACCATCTCACGGTGCGCTGGCCGCGTGCCTCACGCGCTGCATGGAGAGACCGGCTCGATCGCAGCGAGGTCGTGTTGGACGGCGTCATCGCCAAGGGCGACGAGTCGTTGTGCCGCGGGCAGTGTCTGGTGTGGACCCGTCCTCCCTGGGACGAGCCCGAAGCGCCGACGAATTTCGAGGTCCTCTACGAAGACGCTCAGCTCGTCGCAGTGGCCAAGCCGAGCGGTCTGCCGACGATGCCGGCCGGTGGCGAATTTCTTGCGCGTACCCTTCTCGCCCTGGTGTGCGAACGCTTTCCCGGCGCCGTGCCGATGCATCGACTCGGTCGCCACACCTCGGGGCTGGTGCTCTTCGCGCGCACGCAGCAGGCCCGTACCGCAGTGCAGGCGGCGTGGCGCGGCGGTGCGGTGCGAAAAGTCTATCGGGCACTGGTCCGCGGAGAACCGCCGCAAACGTTCACCATTGACGCCCCGATCGGCCCGATTCCTTATGCGCCACTCGGCCACATCCACGCGGCGTCGGCGGCAGGGCGCCCGTCGCGCAGCGTTGTCTCCCTGGTGCAGCCACAGAACGAAAGCGCGCTCGTCGACGTCGACATCGAGACCGGTCGGCCCCACCAGATTCGGATTCACCTGGCCTACGCGGGATTTCCACTCGTGGGCGATCCGCTGTACGGCTCCGGCGGTGTTCCCATCTTGGGAACAACCGCGGTCCCGGGCGACGGCGGCTACCTCTTGCATGCGCTGCGCTTGGAGCTCGCCCATCCAACCACCGGCGCGAGCTTGACGCTGCGTTGTCCGCCGCCGTCCACGTTGCAGCCGATGCCTTGACCGCATCCGAGGCGAATGAAACATATCGTCATCGTGTCTCACTCGTTCAAAACCGCGGTGCCACGTTCCCGATCAATGACGTTTGCGTCGCTGCTCTTCTTGGCCGCGCTCCTTTCGTGCGGCGGCGAAAAAGTCCGTCCTATTCCGTGCATTTCGAGTCAGCCGACGCTGGCCATCGAGCAGGTCTCTTCGCTCGAGGACGCCTACAACGTGGAGGGCGGATCGGACGCGGTGATTCTCACCGAGGACACCTCGAAAAATCCGGCTGGCTCGACCTGGAGCGTGAGCACGGTCGAAGTTTTGGTGATGATTCCCGACGAGCAGTTCGCCTCGCTCCCAGCCAGCGAGTCGCTGGCCGTCGAGGTATGGGACGGCAACGACGCCACCCTCACGCAGCCGTGGGTGGTCACCCAAACTTTCGACCCCAGGCAGATCACCTGGACCACCGTGCGCCTCCAATCGCCGCAACACTCGAGCATCACGGACTACCACCGCGGGTGGTGGCGTTTCGATTTCGCGCACGTGATTCCCGAGAGCGGGATGACCGCGAAGTCGTTTCTGGTGGGCGTGCATTGGCCCAGGGCCAGCGGCCTGCTCATAGGCGCGTCGAACTTCAACCGTCCCTGCGCGCAGAACTGGACCGACTATGCCGACGGCCGCGGCTGGGTTCTCAACTCCAACGGCAACAACTGTAACTGGCCAATGTTGAATGTGAACACGCAAGTCGTGACGCTCAAGACGACCTGCGACTAGCGGTTTACCTAATCCCAAAGCTCGCTTTGGTTGGGGCCACGCCATTTCGTCATGGCCGGCCAAGGAGCCGGCCATCCACGTGTATCTTACCGGCGTCCACCGCGTGGATGGCCGGGTCAAGCCCGGCCATGACGGGTTGGGCAGGCTCACCTCAAGCGAGTTTTGGGATTAGTTCCGGCTCCGATGTCAGACCCCCATGCTAAGTAAGCAACATGCGCTGGGAACTCTCAAACACCGATGTCGAAGCGACTCAAACCTTGCAGCGAGAGCTGGGCCTCTCCCGTCTTCCGGCCGCGGTCTTGGCGGCGCGCGGGCTCGTCTCACCCGAGGCAGCCGACGCTTTTTTGAAGCCTGATTTGGCGTCGATTCCCGACCCGTTTCTCTTGCGCGGGATGGACGCTGCGGTCGACCGAATCATTCGGGCCATCGAGCAGCGGGAGAAGGTTGCCGTTTACGCCGACTACGACGTCGATGGTTGCACCTCGGCGACACTTCTCTGCGGTGCCTTGCGGGAGCTCGGGCTCATCGTCGAGGCGTACGTTCCGCATCGTTTGGTGGAAGGCTACGGCCTCAATCCAACCGCGCTGGATACGCTCGCGGGGCGCGGCGCGCGGCTCGTGATCACGGCCGATTGCGGCGTGACCAACGTGTCGGAGGTCGATCACGCGGCGCGGATTGGACTCGATGTGATTGTGCTCGACCACCATCGTGCCGCGGCGGAGCTCCCGCGCGCGGTGGCGGTGGTCAATCCGCATCAGCCGGGTTGCAACTATCCGGACAAGGGTCTCGCGGCGGTCGGCGTTTCATTCTTGATGCTGGCGGCACTTCGGCGGCGGTGCAAAGAGCGCGGGCTTCCCACCATCGCCAACTTGCGCCAGGGTCTCGACCTCGTGGCGCTCGGTACCGTGGCCGATGTGGCGCCGCTTTCGGGCGTCAATCGCGTGCTCGTTCACCATGGCCTTCTGGTGCTTGCCGAGCGACGGCGACCGGGAATTCGAGCGCTTTGCGACGTTGCGGGCCTCTCGGACGGACCGCTCACCGCTGGGCAGATCGGTTTCAAGCTGGGCCCGCGAATCAACGCGGCGGGACGGCTCGACGATGCCTCGGTGGCAGTCGAGCTTCTCACCACGACGGACGAAGGCCGGGCGCGGACGCTGGCCGCTCTGCTGGACGCCGCCAATACCGAGCGCCAAACCATCGAAGCACAGATGCGAGAAGAAGCGTTCCTCCTCGCCGAACCGTTGCACAAGAGCGGCGCTATGGGGCTGGTGCTCGCGTCCGAAGGCTGGCATCCGGGCGTGGTCGGCATCGTAGCCAGCCGCGTGGCGGAGCGGTTTCGGCGCCCGGCGGTGCTTCTCGCGCTCGAGGAGGGGACGGCGCGTGGTTCGGCCCGTAGCGTCGAAGGTTTTCATCTCTACGATGCGCTCAAAGCGTGCGGCGATCACCTGACGCGCTTCGGCGGACACCGGCAGGCGGCGGGGTTGTCGATGGTTGCGGATTCGCTGCCCGCGTTTCGGGCGGCGTTTGAGGCGCACGCGGACAAAGCGGTCAATCGCGATCTGCTCGAGCCGCGTTGCCGGATCGATGCCATTGCCGACCACGGGGAGCTCACCACGGAAGTGGCGGCCGAGCTGGCCCGGCTCGCGCCGTTTGGAATCGGCAATCCGGAGCCGATCCTCATTGCGCGCGGGCTGCGATCACCGCGGCGCCGGGTTTTGCCCGCACGAATGCCCGGAGGAGCGGGACACCTAAAGCTGCGCTTCGATTCCGGTCTCGAAGCGATCGGTTTCGGAATGGCCGAGCGCGACGCCGAAATGAGCGGATCGTTCGACGCCGCTTTTTCCCTGGAGGTGTCGGAGTGGGGCGGCCGAACGCGCCCCGAGATGAAGCTGCGC
>JAHFDP010000116.1 GCA_023248955.1 Deltaproteobacteria bacterium | reverse complement strand
ATTCGAGCGCGCGCCGCATCAACCCGCCCGAAACCACCGGACGACCGTCATCCGTCAAGCAAACCACGCCGGCCGATTTCAGCTCGCCATATTCGGCCAGCTCGCGGCCTTCGCTGCCTCGTGAAACGGCGCCAGCAACATAAACGCGGGCCGACTTCGCAGCCGCGCCGCGCGACTTCACGAGCTCCACGACGGCGACGTTGTCGCAAACCGGCTGCGTGTTGGGCATGGCCACCACGGCTGTAAAACCGCCAGCCGCGGCCGCCGCGAGTCCGGTGCGCACCGTCTCTTTGTGTTCCTCTCCCGGCTCACGCAGGTGGGCGTGCAAATCGATCAAGCCCGGAACCACCCATTTTCCGGCGCAATCGATTCGCGTGGCACCGGGAGCCGCTTGCTTCGCCAACATGCCGTCGGTCACGAAAACATCGCGCACGGCATCGATGCCGCTCTGCGGATCGATCACCCGTCCGTTGCTGAGGATGAGATTTTTCATGCGCGCTTTCCACCAAGGACCGCGTGAAGCACCGCCATCCGCACCGCCACGCCATTTTCGACTTGTCGCAAAATGTGTGAGCGCGCACCGTCGGCAACTTCCGGCGACAGCTCGACGCCACGGTTGACTGGCCCAGGATGCAGCACCACCGCGCCGCTCGTGAGATGCGCGATTTTGGAATCGTTGAGTCCCCACAGCCGCGCGTATTCCCGGAGCGATGGAATGAAGGTTTCCACCATCCGCTCGTGCTGAAGCCGAAGCAGCATCACCGCGTGCGCGCCCGTCACAGCCTCGGCCAGTGTCGCGCAAACCTCGGCACCCAGCGCCGCGATGCCGTGTGGAAGCAGCGTCGGCGGCGCCGCGATGCGCACGTGCGCGCCGAGTTTGGAGAGACAATGGATATTGGAACGCGCCACCCGCGAGTGCCGGATGTCCCCGACGATGGCCACGGTTTTCCCAGCGAGATCGCCGAGCACATCGCGCAACGTCAGCGCATCGAGCAGCGCTTGCGTCGGATGTTCATGGGCACCGTCGCCCGCATTCACCACCGCGCAACGAACCGCGCGCGCCACGGCATGCGGCGCACCGGAAGACGGGTGGCGCACGACCAGGACATCCGCGCCCATCGCCTCCACGTTGCGCGCCGTATCGATCAGCGACTCGCCTTTCGAGACCGACGACCCCGACGCGGCAACGGAAAGCGTGCTCGCACCAAGCGCCTTTGCGGCAATCTCAAACGATGCGCGCGTGCGCGTGGAGGATTCGAAAAAGAGGGTGGCGACCGTGCGGCCAGCGAGCGACGGTACGCGTGGATCCGCCTTGGCCTTGTGCGCGCGCATCACCACCGCGGAATCGAGCAGCTGCGAAATTTCTTCGCGCGAAAGATCTTCGATGGCGAGAAGATTTTTCACGGTTGCCCTCGCTGAGCTCCTGCACTCGGCGCGTCCGTGCCGAGCGTGCGAAACATGCGCTCCATTCGCACGTGATTCGGTCCTCCCAACGAAAGCCAAATCACCAGCGCGTTACCTTTGATGTAGTCAATCGGGATTTGGCCAATGCCGCCCATCACTCGGCTGTCCGAGGAATTGTCGCGGTTGTCGCCCATAACGAAGACGTGGTCCGGCTCGACAAAGAATGGGCCCTCCTCGCGTGGGAACGCATCGCGGTTCTGAATCGTGCGGTGCACCACGACCGATTTTCCATCGCGCCGGGTCAGCGTTTCCTGGAACTCGCGACCTTCCGAAAGAAACTCCCCGACACGTTCGTTGGAGTCCTCGTAGGTGTACTCGGGATTGAGGAGATCTTTTTTTTGCTCGACCCCGTTGACCGAAACCGTGTCGTCACGCACGTCGATCCGATCGCCGGGGATACCGATCACGCGCTTGATGAAATCGACGTCGGGCTGCTTGGGATTGTTGAAAACGATGATGTCGCCGCGGTCGGGAACCTTCGCCCCGATCTTTACGAGCGTAAACGGAATGCGAAATCCGTACGCGAACTTGTTGACGAAGAGGTGATCCCCAACCAGCAGCGTGGGGATCATCGAGCCCGACGGAATTTTGAAAGCCTCGACCACGAATGCGCGCAAGAGCAGCGCGAACAAGATAGCGGTACCTACCGAGGGTACATACCCGTCCATCCACCCTTGGCGTTTGGGCCGACTCGGCGTCAACGACGACACCAGCCCCCACAGGCCAAGCGCGACGGTGATGGTCGCCAGAACGTACTGGTGCAGCCGCACAAACGCCACGATGAGCCCGACGGCGAAGAGTCCCAGCAGCACCGAAAAAGCGACCGAGAGCGCCGCATACGACGTACCGAGTGCGCGCCGCACGACCGAGGGCTGAGCTTGGGGTGACGTGTCCATCTAGTCTCCGAGTTTGAGCACCGCGAGGAACGCCTCCTGCGGAATTTCCACGGAGCCGACCTGCTTCATCCGCTTCTTGCCCTCTTTCTGCTTCTCGAGGAGCTTGCGTTTGCGCGAAATGTCACCGCCGTAGCACTTGGCCAAAACGTTTTTGCGCATCGCTTTCACTGTCTCGCGGCTAATCACGCGCGAACCGATCGCCGCTTGAATCGCCACCTCGTACATCTGCTTCGGAATCACTTCCTTCAGCTTGGCGCAAATATCCAGCCCGCGTTTGTAGCTGTTATCTTTGTGCACGATGCAGCTTAACGCGTCGACGGTTTCGCCGTTGATGAGGATGTCCAGCTTCACCAGATCGGCGGGCTGGTAGCCCTTGAGCTGATAGTCGAGCGAAGCGTAACCGCGACTGACGCTCTTCAACTTGTCGAAGAAATCGAAAACGACTTCGGCGAGCGGCAGCTCGTAGGTCACCTG
>JAHFDP010000025.1 GCA_023248955.1 Deltaproteobacteria bacterium | reverse complement strand
GGCCGGGCCCCGACCCGGCCATCCACGCGGTGGATGCCAGCACGATGCACGTGGATGGCCGGGTCAAGCCCGGCCATGACGGCTGAAGAGAGTCGGCTCAACGCAAATGAAAACCGCTCTAACGGCTACAATGCCGCACCATGCACGCCTTCGGCGCTCCCGGAATCGAACCCCGCTGGACCTGGTCCTCCAAAGACGGCGTCGGTTGCGCCTACAGCACCGGATCGCGCGTCTGGTTCACGTTGTCGCACGGCATTCTCAACGAGGTTTACTATCCGACCGTCGACAAGCCGCAGATTCGCGACGCGGAATTTCTGATCAGCGACGGCACCACGTTTTTGCACGAGGAGAAACGGGATCTTTTGCACGAACGCGAGCGCATGTCCGACCGCGCGCTCGGGTACCGCATCGTCGGCAGAGAGCCGCGCGGTCGCTACCGGATCGAAAAGGAGATCATCGCGCATCCGCACCAAGCGGCGGTGCTGATACGCACGAAGATCGTTTGCGCGGATGCGACGCTTCGCGCGCGGTTGCACGTTTATGCGCTGGTCTCCAGCCACCTCGACGGCGACGGCGGTGACGACATCGCTTGGCTAGAAACGGTGGCCGGCCGCGACGTGTTACTCGCACACGACAAGACGTTTCTCGCGGTGGGCGCCACCGCGCCGTTCGCGCAACGTTCGGTCGGGTACGTCGGCGCGAGTGACAGCTACCACGACCTCGTGGCCAACAAGCGCATGACCTGGGAGTTCGATCGCGCGGGCCCGGGCAACGTGGCCATGACCGGTGAAATTCGTCTGGCTTGGGAGGGCGACACCGCCACGTTCACGCTGGTTTTGGCCTTTGGCGAGACGCAGCACAATGCCGTCAACGTGCTGCTCAATGCGCTGAGCCAACCCTACGACGAACAGCGGGCGCGCTTTCTGAAGCAGTGGGAACGGGGAAATCGCAACCTCTTGCCTCTTGACAAAAAGTCATGCGACGGTGGGCACCTCTACAGGCGCAGCCGCGCGCTCTTGCTGGCCCACGAGGACAAGAGTTATCCGGGTGCGTTCATCGCGTCGTTGTCGATTCCCTGGGGCGAGGCCAAGGGCGACGACGACATGGGCGGCTACCACTTGGTGTGGACGCGCGACATGTGCAACTCCGCCACTGGCCTGCTCGCCAGCGGCGACACCGCCACCCCGCTGCGCGCGCTGATTTATCTCGCTTGCGCACAGCAGCCGGACGGTGGCTTCTTCCAGAATTTCTGGATCGACGGCGAGGCCTATTGGCACGGCGTGCAACTCGACGAAGTGGCCTTTCCGATCATGTTGGCACGACGGCTCTCGCACGCCAGCGCGCTGGCCGAATTCGATCCCTACGCCATGGTGCTCAAGGCCGCGCGGTTTCTCATCGCGCGCGGGCCAGCGACCGCGCAGGAGCGCTGGGAAGAAAACTCCGGGTACTCGCCGTCGACGCTGGCGGCGCACGTAACGGGGCTCATTTGCGCGGCGGCCTTTGCGCGCGAGCGCGATGATGCAGCGACGGCGGAATTCATCGAGCTGTACGCGGATTTCTTGGAGTCACACATCGAGCGGTGGACCGTCACCACCGAGGGTACGCTGGCCCCCGGCATCACCAAGCATTACGTCCGCATCGCGCCGATGCCCCCCGACGATCCCCACGATTGTAGGGGACCCCATGGAATTTTGGACGTGAAGAACCAGCCGCCAGGCGCGCGCGCGCAGTGGCCGGCGAAGGAGATCGTCGACGGCGGATTTTTGGAGCTGGTGCGTTACGGCGTTCGCAAACCGGGCACGGCGCTGCTCGAGGATTCGATTCGCGTGCTCGATGCCACACTCAAGGTCGACACCCCGATGGGGCCGTCGTGGCGCCGCTACAACCACGATGGGTACGGGCAACGCGAAGACGGTGGACCGTTTTTGGGCCACGGGAAAGGGCGGCCGTGGCCGCTGCTCACGGGCGAACGTGGCCATTACGAGCTCGCCGCGGGGCGGCCGGTGAAGCCGTTTATTCGCGCCCTGGAAGCTTTCTCGGCCGCCACCGGAATGTTGCCGGAGCAGGTATGGGACGAACCCTCCTGCCCGCCGCTGGAACACGCCGGCGAGCCGTTCGTCCTGGGCGGCCCGACCGGCGCGGCGATGCCACTGATGTGGGCGCATGCCGAGTACGTGAAGCTCTTGCGCTCGGCAAAAGATGGCCGCGTGTTCGATCTCTTCGACGAGGTGAAGGATCGCTACTGGACCGGCCGCGGCGCGCATGACATCGAGGTGTGGAAGTTCAATCGGCGCGCGGAGCATATCCGTGCTGGCGGCACGCTGGTCGTCATCGGCGAGGCCCCGTTTCGGCTGCGCCACTCCTCGGATGGCTGGGCCAATCACACCGACGTGCCGAGTACCGCGACGGCGCTCAATCTACATTTTGTCAAGTTGACGATCGCGCCGGTCCAGCACGCGCCTCTGGCGTTTACATTTTTTTGGCCGGAAGCAGATCGCTGGGAAGGTGCGGATTTTGTGGTCAATGTCGGCAGCGAAGAGGGGTAGCGAGAGCAGATGCGCACCCCGCCCGCCGTCGTCGCTGTCACCATGGGCTACGGGCACCTGCGCGCGGCCGCGCCGCTGGCGGAGGTGCTCGGCGTTCCGCTGCTCCGCGCCGACCTGCCACCGCTGGCCAACGGCGCGGAGCAGCAGCGTTGGGCACGCACCCGCCGTACTTACGAAGCGACGACGCGACTTTCGCAACTCCGCTTTTTCGGGAGCCCGTTGAAGCTGGTCGTCGACGCAGTGACCGCCATAGCGCCGCTGCATCCTGCGCGCGACCTCTCCGCGCCCACGCTCGGTGCGCGCGCGTTGGACCGCATGCTCGAAAGCGGTCTGGGAGCGGGCCTCATCGAGCACTTGCGAAAATCGCAGGCGCCACTGGTCACCACTTTCTACTCGGCCGCCATCGCCGCGGCACGCGCTGGACTACACGATGTGTACTGTGTCGTCACCGATGCCGACGTGAACCGCGTCTGGGCCCCGCTCGAGGCCGCGCACACGTCCATTCGTTACCTGGCACCAAGCGCGCGTGCCGTGCGGCGACTCGGCGCGTACGGCGTGCCCGAGGCGAACATCGCGCTGACCGGCTTTCCGCTTCCGCCCAAACTTCTGGGTGGACCCGCGCTTCCGGCCCTGCGCGCAAATTTGGCGCGGCGGCTCACGCGGCTCGACATCCGCGGCGCCTTTACTGCGCGCGCGCGCGGCGCGGTCGAGGCGTTGTTGGGCCCGCTTTCCACTGAGGAGAAATCGCCGCCGCGCATCGTCTTCGCCGTAGGCGGCGCTGGTGCGCACGCGGACGTCGCTGGACCGTTGCTCAAGTCGCTTCGCGAATCGCTCGAACGTGATCGGCTGCGGCTCACGCTCGTCGCGGGTATTCGAACCGAGGTGGCCCAACATTTTCACGCCGCGATTCACGCCGCGGGTCTCGAAGCGCAACTCGGCCACACGCTCGAAGTTCTCCACGAAAACGACTTCGATACTTACTACCACCGCTTTAACGCGCGCCTCGCCGATGCCGACATTTTGTGGACCAAGCCCAGCGAGATGACTTTTTACGCGGCACTGGGCCTGCCGCTGATCCTCGCCCCCGCGGTCGGCGTGCACGAGCGCTACAACGGCCGTTGGGCCATCGAAAACAGCGCGGGGCTCGTGCAGCGCGATCCGCGCCACGCGGCCGAGTGGATCACAGAGTGGCTTGACGATGGAACGTTGGCCGCCGCCGCGTGGAGCGGATTTTTACGGCTGCCGCAGCGCGGAACGTACGAGATTGCGCGGATCGTAACGAACGCTTGAACTACTGCACGGCAATCGGACTGCCGTAATTGGCGTTTCCGGAGAGCCTCACAGGCAACAGCTCCTCTGCCAAAACGCGCGCGTACGCCAACTTGACCGCGGATGGCTGACCAGCGCAACCGATGGCCATCGAGACGAGCGAAAAAGCCATGAGGGCCAGCGCAATCCTGATTCGGGGAAAGGTCGGTTTAGCCATGGCAGCTCCAGGGACGTGAACGGATTACTGTTGACTAAGCACCATTCATGCCAGCGCCGCGACTTCGCAAAAACAGGGATTTAGAGGGCCACGAGCGCCGTCCGAGCGGCACATGGACAGTCCACTGGCGTCTCGCTGCACCAGTCCTGGCGCGGCTTTCCGACGCAACGCGAACGTTGGCGCTAGCATGCGGCGAATGCCCAGTCCGTCTCCGACTCCCGCGGAATGCGTGCCACGGCTCATCACAATCTCCGCGATCGAGCGCGCCGTCACCGCGTGCAGCGCTTGCCCGCGGCTGACGAAGTATTGCGGCGAGGTTGCCCGCACCAAACGCCGCGCCTTCGCTGACCAGGACTACTGGGGCCGGCCGGTGCCGGGGTTCGGTGATCCGCAAGCGTCTCTACTCATCGTGGGGTTGGCTCCCGCTGCCCACGGCGGCAACCGCACCGGCCGCGTTTTCACGGGCGATCGCTCGGGCGACTTTCTCTATGCGGGGCTGCACCGCGCGGGATTCGCCAACCAGCCGACCAGCGTGGCGCGTGGCGACGGGCTGAAGCTTTCGGGCGTTTACATCACCGCGTCCGCCTGCTGTGCACCTCCTGCGAACAAGCCGACACCCGTCGAATTGGCGCGCTGCCGGCCGTTTTTGCAACGCACGCTCGAGCTGCTGGCGCCAACACTGCGGGTCATTCTCACGCTCGGCGGCATCGCGCACGATCAGCTCCTGACCACGCTGGGCGCGGCCCGCCGCGATTTTCCGTTCGGGCATGGGGTTCGATACCAATTGCATGGGAGCCCATACATCTTGCTGGGCTGCTACCACGTGAGTCAGCAGAACACGTTCACGGGACGGCTGACGCCAGCGATGTTCGACGCAGTGATGGAGCTGGCGAAGCCGGCGATGTCACGCGAAAACAAAACATAATATTGTAACTAAAGATAAAATATTGTATTTGGTATGAATGGCCGTTACCGACCGAGAGCTCGTCGAAATCTTCCACCTGCACTTCGTCCGGCTGCTCGCAACGGGCCCCGATAAAGCAAAGTTCATCATCAAGGGCGGCTGCAATCTGCGTTTCTTCTTCAGCAGCCCACGCTACTCCGAAGACGTTGACATCGACGTTCTGCAGGCGTCGCCGCATTCGGTGAAATCGCGCGTCGACAAGCTGCTCCAAGGACCAGCGCTCTCGCTGCTCTTGCGCAGCACAGGGATTCGCATCACCGCGTTCACGGCGCCCAAACAAACCGAAACCACGCAGCGCTGGAAAGTTGGATTGGCTGTCGAGGGACGCTCCGTCGAGCTACGGACGAAGATCGAATTTTCTCACCGGGGCACGACCGGCGAATCCAAGCTGGATGCGGTTTCACCGACACTCGTTGCTCACCATCGCACCCCGCCGGTCCTGGCCTGCCACTACCTGCTCCCCGCCGCCATTGACCAGAAAGTCGCGGCGCTGGCTGGTCGCATGCAGGCGCAAGCGCGCGATGTTTTTGACTTGGCACTCCTGCTGGGCCAGTCGGGACCAGATGCCGCGGCCTTTTCGGGCTCCGCTCGCACCAGCAAACAGGCAATCGCGCGCGCGCTTGAGCTGTCCTATGACGATTTTCAGAGCCAGGTTGCGGCCTACCTTCCGGTCGAAGAAGCCGAGACCTACGCATCGCCGGCGATGTGGGAAGCCTTGCAGCTGCGCGTGGTGGACGCCCTGGATCGGCCGTCGTGACGGCCCTCGAAGCGCTGCGGCGCCTGCGTGAGCTTGAGACGCCCGCAGTCGCCACGGCGGACGCGGCGGCGCTCTTGCGAATGCCCATCGCGCAAGCCAGCAACACCCTGGCTCGACTGGCCGGGGCAGGCATGATTTCGCGCGTTCGGCACGGACTCTGGGCGATTCGTCCGCCGATCGATCCGCTCGCGCTGCCCGAATTTCTCACGGCGCCGCAGCCAAGCTACGTGTCGCTCCAGACAGCGCTCTACCTGCACGGAATGGTGAGCCAGATTCCGGCGGTGGTGTACGCGGTATCGCTCGATCGAACGCAGCGCATTCGAACGACGGACGGCGTTTTCAGCATCCACCACGTCGCGCCGGAATTCTTTGGAGGTTTCGACGTGCGACCCGACTCCACGGTCAAGCTCGCCACGCCGGAGAAGGCATTGCTCGACGTGCTGTATCTCTCGACGCGTCGAAGTCGGCTTTTCACGACGCTTCCGGAGCTGGAACTGCCGGCGCGGTTCCGCGTTGGGGTGGCGAGAGCGTGGGTAAAGCGGATTCCCGCGAAGTGGCTGCGCACGCTCGTGGCGGAGAAACTCGAGGAGCTCGTGCAGGGGCGATGAACACTCGCCCCCCGAAAGGGGCGCAACAGGATTGTGAGGAGCGCCCAGTGAATCGCGGTCGATAGTCGATTTTCGAGGTCGGGCTCGTAGTCGCGGACGTGGACGTGGACGGCCATCGATGGTCGACGGTCGTCCGCGTCCGGTCGTCCGCGAGAATGGACCATCGACAAATCGACCTCGACGGATCCTCTGCGAGGGACTGCCCAATGACAGCGTGGCGTTGAGGCGAAAGTATTTCGTGCAGTCCAACAATTCGCTTCATGAAACCGCGGGGGCGATCGATTTGGCCGCCGCGATTGGAGCGGTGGCCGAAGAGCAGGCGCGGGCCATTCAGGCACTGGCCGTCCGGCTCAAGCAGATGCTCAAAGTCCTGCGGAAATGAGCGACCGGAGCGGCGCCGACTCTTTTTGGCGCCGCTCCGTCTCTGATGCGCTCAGGCGGCCAGCGAGTGCGCCCCCCGACAGACGGGATTTTGGGCGCACGGCAGGATCGTGGGAGCACCGAGTGAATCGCGGTCTATAGTCGATTTTCGAGGTCGGGCTCGTAGTCGCGGACGACCGTCGGCCATCGATGGTCGACGGTCGTCCGCGTCCGGTCGTCCGCGAGAATCGACCATCGACAAATCGACCTCGACGGATCGTCGATGACGCCAATGTCGTGCCAGCGTTTCCTTCCGCATTTTGTCGACCTCCGGCTGTGGCCGCCCGGGGGCAAGGAGGTCGACAAAATGCAGAAGGAAACCTTGATGTCGTTCCAACGAATGGATGCCTACCAGGTGGCGCGGGAGATCGCGCGGCTGGTGCACCTGGCGGATATTCGCGATGCAGAGCTGCGCGATCAGGCTACACGGGCGGCCAAGAGCGCGTTCTTGAATCTCTGCGAGGGGCTGCCGAATGACAGCGTGGCGCTGAGGCGAAAGTATTTCGTGCAGTCCAACAATTCGCTCCACGAAACCGCGGGCGCGATTGATTTAGCCGCTGCGATTGGGGCGGTGGCCGAAGAGCAGGCGCGGGACATTCAGGCTCTGGCCATCCGGCTCAAGCAGATGCTCAAAGCCCTTCGGAAATGAGCGACCGGAGCGGCGCCTGCTTTTTCTGGCGCCGCTCCGTCTCTGATGTGCTCAGGCGGCCAGCGAGTGCGCCCCCCGACAAGCAGGATTTTGGCCGAATTTTCAAACGTGTTATTTTGAACAACAGATTGCCAACCTGCAGTCCCTGGAGGTAGTATGAAGGTCGCTATTCGCTATTCGCTATTCGCTATTCGCTATTCGCTATTCGCTATTCGCTATTCGCTATTCGCTATTCGCTATTCGCTATAACGCTGATCGCGCTCGCCGCGGCATGCGCGGCGAAATCCAAGACGCCCGCCAAGAGTGCTTCCCATGTTGAGAGCGGAAACACGGTCTGCTGCCACATCAATCAAACAAACCACCAAGCCGGCGCAATCGCGGAGATTCCGGATTTCTGGGACACGAAGAGCGACTGTCTCAGTCTTAATAGCAACGGCGACGTAGGCGAAGAGGCGGCTGACAGGGCGGACTGTGGCGACGCGACGTGTGGCAATTTCAACCACAACCAGCAGATTTGTGAGGCCAACGCGTGCGGCTGGACGGAACCTGGCACCGGTACGCTCGGCCCCGGCACCTGCTCGGACAATGCCATAGGCGATAACAGCGATAACGACACGATTTGCTGCCAAATCCTGCCGGGTAGTTCAGGCGCTCAACCGGAGATTGCGAATTTTTGGGAGCGAAAGAGCGACTGCTTTAACCCTCCGATAGGTGGCATGGCGGCCAACCCTGCGAGCTGTCCTGGCGGAGTCGATGCCACTTGCACGGACTACAACCACGACACTACCGTTTGCGAAGACAACCTCTGCACCTGGGCGGACCCAACGGAGCCTGGCCAGAGTGGCGGCACGTGCTCGGACCCGGGCGGCGGTGGTGGTGGCGGTGGCGGTGACAACGGCGGAGGTGGCGGTGACGTGATCATAAGGGGTGCATTCAAAGCGCTTGATCCCGACAACAAACCGTACGTCCTGAGTTTTGAGATGTCGTTGGACTCGTCGCTTTCTGGGGTGTGGAACTCAAAAGTCATCTGCCCGGCGGAATCCACAGTGCAGGCGTTCACGGGAGCGAACATCTCCAATACGTCGCGCGATATGAGCACTTATGAGATTACGGGCTTTAAAAAGGCGTCCGGGTTCGGTGTCGATATTGAGGGGGGCAGCCGTACGAACGATAACCCGGGGGGTATCATTACAGGAATGAAGTACGGAGACCCAAACCTAGTCGCCGGTCCGGCCAAACTCCCCACCGTCGATTTCCAACAACTCGATAAAAGCCAAACCGACGCCGATATTCAGCTGAACTGCGACTAGTTCTCTCTATTCGGGCGGCGGAGCCGAGCGCTTCCGCCGCCCTTTGGTTTTTTCGTATGCCGTAGCCTGAGAAAAATCGAATCATCGGCGCAAATCGATAGGCGCTCTCTCGGCCCCCCTTCTTTTTCGTGCTAATTCGGCGGCCATGAAACTCCACACGCGCTTCCTCCTCCTCGCCAGCTGCGCCACCATGACCACCACCAGCACCACTACCAGCACCACTACCAGCACCACTACCAGCACCACTACCCGTCCGACGCCGATCGCCACGCGATTACAACCGATCACGGATGTATTGCACGGGCAAATGGTCGCCGACCCTTACCGCTGGCTCGAAGACGAAAAATCCACCGAAGTGCAATCGTGGATGGCAGCGCAAGACAAGTCCGCGCGCGATTTTCTCGGCACGCTTCCCGAGCGGGAATCCATCCTCTCGCGCCTCCGCGCGCTCGCTTACATCGACACGCAGAGCGGACTCTTGCACCGTGGCACGCGCTACTTTTACGCCCGCCGCTTGGCCACGCGCGAGAAAGCCATCGTCTGCTGGAAGGAAGGCAAGGACGGCGCCGAGCAGGTCCTCTTTGATCCCAACACCTGGTCCGAGGACGGCAGCGTTTCGCTCGGCACCTGGTCGGTTTCCTGGGACGGAAAAACCGTCGCTTACGCCGTTCACCGCAACAACTCCGACGAGGCCACGCTCCATTTAATGGACGTCGCCAGCGGCAAGAAGAGCGACGTCGACACCATCGAAGGCGCGAAATACGCGGAGCCTTCCTGGACGCCCGCGGGCGACGGTTTCTATTACACGTGGCTTCCGGTCGATCCGAAAATCCCCGTCTCCGAACGTCCTGGCACCTCTGAAATTCGCTTTCACCGTCTCGGCGAAAACCCGCGCCAAGACCGCCTCGTCCACGCGCGCACCGGCGATCCCTCGACGTTTCTCAGCGCGGGACTTTCGCGCGACGGCCGCTTTCTGTTCATCGAAATCCAGCATGGCTGGAACTCCACCGACGTGTATTACAATGAAATACGCGGCGGCAAAGAAGGCGATTTGAAACCGCTCTCCGTGGGCCGCGGCTCGCTCTTCGAACCGACCGCCTTCCAAGGAAAAATCTACGCGCGCACCAACGACGGCGCGGCGCGCTGGCGCGTGGTGGAAGTCGATCCCGCGCATCCCGAACCCGCGCACTGGAAGGCGATCGTCCCCGAGCGCAGCGACGCCACGCTCGACAGCATGGCCATCATCGGCGGCCATCTGGTGATCGGCACCATTCAAGATGCTTCGAGCCGATTGGAAGTCCGCTCGCTCGACGGCAGGCTCGTGAACCAGCTCCAACTTCCGGCCATCGGATCGGTGGATGGCATCTCCGGCAACGAGGACGAAGACGAGGCCTTTTTCGCCTTCGAGTCCTTCACTGTTCCGCGAGAGATATACTCAGTGTCGATATCCCGCGGCACCATGGACCTCTGGTTCCGGCCGAAGGTGCCGCTCGATTCCTCGACCCTCGTGGTCGAGCAGATCTTTTTCAACTCGAAGGACGGCACGCGCGTCCCGATGTTCGTGGTGCACAAAAAAGACCTCGTGAAAGACGGATCCGCGCGCACCATGCTGTGGGGCTACGGTGGTTTTCAGATAGCCGAGACGCCCACGTTTCGCATGAGCGTCATTCCGTGGATCGAGCACGGCGGCGTTTTCGCGCTGGCCAACATTCGCGGCGGCAGCGAATACGGCGAGGATTGGCATCGCGCGGGCATGGGTGCGAATAAACAAAATGTCTTCGACGATTTCGCCGCGGCCGCGCAGACGCTCATCGGCAACGGCACGACCAAGGCCAGCCGGCTCACCATCGTCGGCCGCTCCAACGGCGGGCTTTTGATGGGCGCGCTCACCACGCAGCATCCCGAACTTTTCGGCGCGGTGATCTGCGGCGTGCCGCTCCTCGACATGGTGCGCTACACACTCTTTGGCTCGGGAAAAACGTGGGCGGAAGAATACGGCTCGCCCGATGATGCCGCGCAGTTCAAAACGCTCTACGCCTACTCGCCCTACCACCACGTTAAAGCGGGCGTGCGCTATCCACCGTTTCTGATGCTCTCGGCCGACAGCGACGATCGCGTTGACCCCATGCACGCGCGCAAGTTTGCGGCCGCGCTACAAGCGGCGACGACGGGTGGCCCGGTGGTGCTGCGGATCGAGAAAAACTCCGGCCATGGTGGCGCGGACATGCTCAAGGCGGATCTGGCGCGCTCAGCGGACGAATTGGCCTTCGCGATGGCGGCGACGGCGCAGTAAGCGTCAACTTGACAAAAAGTCGTTACGGCGCTGGTGCCGGCTCAGCCGCTTTCGCCGCGGCTTCCGCGGCCGCGTCTGCGGCAGCCGCGGCCTTTTCGACGACGGTGGTCACCGGAAAGAGCGGAAGCGTCGGGACAATCTTCCAGTTGCGACCCTCTTTGCGCAGCTTCAAAATTTCGGGCGTGGCGAGACCTTCGCAGGTCACCGAGGCCATCGCCTCCTTGGACTTGGAATCCGGCGCCGTCACCGCGCACGGCATGTGACTCTCGGCAATGAGCCGCAGCTGGTCGGTCATGCGTCCCTGCACTTCCCCCGTGTTGCAGTCGGGGTAGATGCGGCCTTCCGCAAGCGGACAGGGATTCTGCTTGATGTTGGCGCACTCATCGGCACGCGCGTGCACGTTGCAGGCGGCGATCAAAATGGGCATCGCGTCCTTGACGAAGCAGCTCTCGGCGGCGGCGTAGTCCTTGTCGGCAAGCGCTTTCACCAGCGTCTCCGCCGTGGCTCCCGGCGAATGAAAGGCCGCTTCCGATTTGCAACCGGTGAGGGCCAACGAGAGCGCGAGAGCCAAACGACGGACCATAGACATGCCTCCAAGAAAATGCCGCGAGCAGCGTTCTAGCAGAAACTTCCGATTCAGAACAGTTGGATTTGGGGGCCGGCCGCGCCGACTATTACCGCCCCAGGCAGCTGCGCGCCATGTTGGACCAGAGCTGCGGAAAGGCCCAGGCCGATTTCGAAGCCTCGTCGCGCAGAACGAACGCATTGGGACAACGGCTTCCCACTTCGAGGCCGTCTTCGCTCAGCCACCCAAAAAGAAGATCGGGGTTGGTTACCGCATTGGCGAATTGGCGCATGGTGGTGACGGTCAGCGCATCGGGAATCGGTCCATTCACGCGGGCCCCGCCGCTGTAGCTATCGGCGCAATCGTTGCTGTCCGGGAAAGCCACCACCGCTAGACAGCCATCATTTTACGTGACAAAATGATGGCTATGTTTACACGCCGTCTTTCGCTCCCCGATCGCTCCTTCTTTCTCTTTGGTCCCCGAAGTACGGGCAAGACCACCTGGCTACGCGAGGTTCTTGGAGGCGCTCGTTGGTACAATCTTTTGCAGGAAAGCGAGACCGTCCGTCTCCTTCGCGATCCGGGGCTTCTGAGTCGGGAGTCGCAAGCCCTCGCTCCGGGAAGTTGGGTGGTCATCGACGAAGTACAACGCCTTCCCAATCTCCTCGACGAGGTGCACGATCTCCTCTCGCGCTACCCATTGCGTTTTGCACTTACCGGTTCGAGCGCTCGAAAATTGAAGCGCGGTCGAGCGAATCTCCTGGCCGGGCGCGCCGTCACGCGTCGATTTTTCCCACTGGTTGCCGCCGAGATGGATTTCGCGCTCGATGTCGATGATCTGCTCCAATTTGGCTCCCTGCCGAGGATTCGCTTGGAGCGAGATCCACGAAGCAAAATCGACTTGCTGGAGGCCTACGGCGAGACCTATTTGACGGAAGAAATTCGCGCCGAGGCACTGGTCAAGAACCTGGGCTCATTCGCCCGATTTCTCGAAGTCGCCGCACTGATGAACGGGCAGACCACCAACGTCTCCACGATCGCGCGCGATGCTGGGGTCGCGCGCCCCACGGTGCAGGGATACTTCGATGTGCTCGTCGACACGCTCATCGCCACATGGCTCCCTGCTTTCCGCCCCCGCGCACGCATTCGTGAGGTCGCGCATCCGAAGTTCTACTTTTTCGATCCCGGTGTCGTACGCAGCCTGGGTCGTCGATTGCACGAGCCTCTCGAACGCGCCGAACGCGGCCCACTCCTGGAAACCTACGTCCTTCACGAGCTTCGCGCCTACATCAACGACTCAAACTGTGGCGGAGAGCTTTCCTATTGGCGGACGGCGGCTGGTGTCGAAGTGGATTTCGTCTGGTCTCGAGGCAAAAGAAACGTGGCCATCGAAGTCAAGGCCTCGGAGCGTTGGCGTTCGCAGGAGGGGCGCGCGTTACATGCATTCACCGAGCAGGTTCCAAACACAGAGGCCTGGGCGGTTTATCTCGGCGATCGGGTGCTCAAGGATGGCGCCATCACCGTATTACCTCTCGTCGAACTTCTGCGCCGTTTGGATGCCGGTGACCTCATCGGGGCGTAGGAGCACGCAAGGAAGGAAACAGTCACAGCGGGCGCCAAGTCGGCTCGAACGACGCACCGCGAATCGCCGGATGCTCGATGGCGATGATGTACTCGGCGCGGCGATTGCGCGGCTCGTCGGTTTCGTCGGGCGTTTGCACCGCCAGCGCCTCTTCGCCAAAGCCCGCGGAGAGAATGGGAAGGCGCAGCCCGCGACCGCGGAAGTAAGCGCCGATGCTACGCGCGCGCGCTTCCGAGAGCTGGCGATTCTGTACGCTGCCGCCCTGCGTGTCGGTGTGGCCCGCGACGAAAAGTTTGATCGCGGCGAGGCGGCCGAATTTCTCCACCGCTTCGGCGATGAGCTTCGCGCTCTGATCGAGCTTGGCGCGCTGATCGGCGCGGATCTCCGCTTTGCCGGTGTCGAAGTTCACCTCCTCGTGGGGAATGTTCACCTGCCAGGGGAACAGGTCGAGGCCGGTGAAGAAACCGTCCGTGTCGGTGGCACGCAGCGAGAGGCGCAACACCTGGCCTTGCATCTGGGGCCAGCCAATCTCGAGTGGCGTGCCGGCCACTGCGGCATTGAATGGAATATCTTCGTTATCCGTCGCTCCGGTGTCCGAGGTAATCTCAAGATGAACTTTGTCTGCGGCACGCGAAAGGCGAACGGCGACTTTGCGCGAAGCGAGATCGAGATCCTTCGGATCGAACGTCAGCTTCAGCGGACCGTAGAGCGCGGCATCGAATTTGAGCGGCATCACACCGTTTTCGCCAGAGCGCAAAAGAACGCGCAGCTCGCCTTCGTAACCGAATTTTCCCTCGGGCTGCGGCAGGTCGATGATCCGCGTGGTACCCGGTTTGCCGCCGGATTTGACGTCGACTGATTTGCCGTCGCTGCGCGTGAGCACCAATTCGAAACCGACGATTTTTTCGTTGATACGAACGCTGATGGAAGGCTGGCCTTTCCCGAGTTGGACGGGCGAGTTGATGGTCACGTCGACGGCGTCGGCGAAGGCGAGCGTGGGGACGAGGAGAAAGAGGGCGAGACGCATCCACGAAGTCTAGCCAGACGAGAAAAAGCCGTCGCCGATTTTGGGTCGGCGACTGCCCGGAGCTAGACCTTGACGACGGCGGCTACAGCGTGATCCGAACCACTGCGAGGAAGTAGGGATTCCACTGCTGCTTCTTCTCCGTCTGCACGAGGCTCAGCGTGTGCTGATTGTCCTGCTGATAGAAGGGCAGGAGCGCCTGGACGCCTACAATCGCGTGCACCCAGTGCAGTCGCAGCGCCTCCACGCCAACTTCGGCAATGCCGCCGATGCCGCCGTTGGAGAAGTCGCCGTTGCGCGTGAACATGTAACCGACGCCACCGCCCGCGTAGGGGCTGAATTCGCCCTGGTTGAAGAGATAGTTGCCGGTCAGACCGAGGAGAAACGCACCAGCTTTGTCGCCGCCCACGCCCGTCAAGAAACCGTCGAGGCGAATCTGCTCGATTTCGTAACCGAGCGCGCCCGAGAGTCCGAAGCTCGAGCCGCTCATCCCGCTGAGCCCGATGGGCAGGCCAAGACCGAACAGAAACTGTCCCGGCTTCTTCTTGAACTCGCGCGTCTCCTCGTCGGAGACGGAAGCGATGGTGGCGTTCTCCTCGGGCGATTTGCGATCCAGCACCGCGTCAACGAGCCGCGGAACGACGACCGTGGACTCCTCGATGCTACTCTCCACGAGCGACGCGGCGAAGAGGACGCCCTGCCCGCCCGGATTCTGCTCCTCGACGGAAATCGGAATCTTGTTGCCGAGCTTGCCGCCGATGCGAATGGCGAAGATGCGCGATGCGCCCGTGGTGCTCTCCTCGACGTTGAGGCCGCGCTTGCGCAGCTCGCCGCCCGCCAGCATGCGAATTCCGCGCGCCGCTTGCGGATCGAGACCGCCGTCGTCCGCAACGACAACCGTGGCCGAGCCGCCCTGCGCACGCGCGGTGGAGACCAGTGAAGCCATCAACAAAGCTGCCAGTGTGATCCGTGTCATGTGTGTTCCCCCTGTGAAGGTGTGCGGGGTACATGAGCAATCGGCGTGCCGAACTTTTTCCGAAGGAAAATCCGCGACGGCTTCGAAGATCGCCCAAAAATGCTGACAACGATGTCGGTTTAGGCCGTGCAATACTCAGCACTTTCGGAGAACGTGATGCCAACTGCCGCCAACCAGATTTCGCCCCCCGCGTCGAGCGCACCCGAAGACATCGAACGCCACTGGTTCGAACACGTCTACCAAGGCGACAAGCTCCCCCAGCTGACCCGCCGCGCGGTGGTGATGGGCATGCTGCTGGGCATGATCATGGCCTGCTCCAACGTCTATGTCGGCCTCAAAGTGGGCTGGAGCATGGGTGTCTCCATCACGGCCTGCATCTTGGCCTACACGATCTTCGCGACGCTCCATCGCCTGTTCCCGAAAAGGTTCGGTCCCTTTTCCATCCTTGAAAACAACGCCATGCAGTCCTGCGCGTCGGCGGCGGGGATGATGGCGGTCGGCGGCATGTGCAACTCGATTCCGGCGTTGATGATGTTGAACCCCGGGGTGCTGCCCAGCGATTTCGCGCACCGCCTGCTGTGGCTCATTCCGTGGATGATCGTGATCTCCGGCCTCGGCGTTTTTCTGGCCGTGCCCGCCAAGCGGCAGATGATCAACATCGAGCAGCTTCCGTTTCCCTCCGGCATTGCCGCAGCGGAGACGATGCGCAGCCTTCACGGCGGCAGCAGCGAAGCGGCCGGGCAGGCGCGATCGCTGGGCTGGTCCGCCATCGTCGGCGCGGTAATCACTTGGTTCCGAGACGCCGACGCCAAGTGGCTCGATTGGTATCCGAAAATTCCGTCCACCTGGGGCACCAGCTGGATAATGATTGGAAAATATTCACTGTCTTCGCTCACCATGTCGCTCGAGGGATCGCTCTTGCTCATGGCCGGCGGCGCCATCATGGGCTTTCGCCAAGCGTGGAGCATGCTGCTCGGTGCGGTGATCAACTACGTGGTGCTGGCCCCGATGATGCTCGACGCCGGCGTGATCGCCGCGCCGTCGTTCCGCAAAATCTCAGCCTGGAGCCTCTGGATCGGCGTGCCGATGATGGTGACCAGCGGCCTGCTGCTCTTCTTCATGAATTGGAAAACCGTGGTGCGCGCCTTCTCCACCATCACCGCGTTTCTGCGGCGCGCGCCAAAGGGCGACGACCCCATGGAGCGAATCGAAGTTCCCGGATCGTGGTTCCTCGTCGGCTTTCTCGTGTTCGGACTCGGCGCGGTGGCGCTCGGCAATGTGCTTTTTCACGTCGCGCCGCTGATGGGCATCATCGCGGTCTTGGCGACTTTTTTCCTGGTCATCGTGGCCGCGCGCGCCACCGGCGAGACGGACATCACGCCAGTCGGGCCGCTGTCGAAAATCACGCAGCTCACCTTCGGCGCGCTCAATCCGGGGAACATCACCACCAACCTCATGACCGCCAACATTAGCGCTGGCGCCACCGGTCACGCGGGGGATCTTTTGGTCGATCTGAAGAGCGGCTACCTCCTCGGCGCCAATCCGCGGCAACAATTTTTGGCGCAGTTTTTCGGCGTGATCGCTGGCGCGTTTGTCGTGGTGCCGGTCTATTTCATTCTCGTTCCCGACGCGGCGTTGCTGGGCACCGAAAAATGGCCAGCACCCGCGGCGCTGGTGTGGAAGGGCGTGGCCGAGCTGCTCGCGCATGGACCGGGCGCGCTGCATCCCACGGCGCGTTGGGGCCTGGTCATCGGCGGCACGATCGGAATCATCTTGCCGCTCCTGGAGTTGGCGCTCCCGCGTTACAAAAAGTTCATTCCCTCGGCGACCGGCGTGGGCATCGCTTTTACACTCAATGGATTTAACTGCATCTCGTTCTTCATCGGCGCGTTGGTGGCGCTGATCTTTTCGAAGAAGCGGCCGGCGCTGGCGGAGAAGTATGTGGTTCCGGTGTCGAGCGGAATTATCGCCGGTGAGAGTCTGATGGGCGTGGCGATTGCGTTTCTGACGGTGGCGGGGATTCTTCGTTAGGCTCAACTGGCAACCACACCTTCACCGTCGTCCCTTTCCCCGGTTCGCTTTCGAGCGTCAGCCGCCCGCCCTGCCCATCGATGATCCGCCGCGCGATCGAAAGTCCCAGCCCCATTGGTCCCACGCCCTTGGTCGTGAAAAATGGATCCGCCGCCCGATCCACGATCTGCGTCGGAATTCCCGCTCCTTCGTCGTGAACCGCGATCTCCACACCACCGTCCACGCGATGCGCCACCACCGAAACGGTGCCCGCGGGCGGCGAGGCTTCCACCGCGTTGCGCACCAGATTCGCCAATGCCGCGGCCATCTCTTCGCCCGCGATCCGCACCGGCGGCAGCCCTTCGCCACTGAGTATCGTGCGCACATTGCGCTCGCGCGCTTCCTCTTCCACGAGCTCGGCCACCCGCGTCAGCAGCGTCGCCACGGACTGGGGTTCGCGCGGCGTCGGCTCGTGATCGGTGAACACACGAAGCGCCGCCAGAATCCGTGCGCAGCGCTGCGCATTGCGAGCGACGGACGTGACTGCGGTGCGCGTCGGCTCGTCAAGCGTGGCGTATCGCAAGAGCGTCTGCGACCAGGTGAGCACCGCGGCCAGCGGATTGTTCATCTCATGCGACAGCCCGCCAATGATCGACGTGGTCACCGCGGCGCGACCGGCCTCCACGAGTTGCGTCTGCGCCTGGCGCAGCTGCTCCAGACTCTGGCGAAGCTCCTCGTTCGTGCGCACCAGATCGCTCGTCCGCTCGAGAACTTGCGCTTCGAGCGATCGCGACAACGCGTTGACGCGTGCAAACCCAGCGGCATTTTCCAGCGCGGCTCCGGCGAGCGTGGCCAAGAACGCCGCCAGCCGGAGCTCCTCGTCCCCGTAAAGCGCCGTTAGGCTCGCGTGGGCCACGTAGAAGCAGGCCGCCGTTTCGCCATGCAGACGAATCGGCGCGCACAATGCAGACGCCGGTCCGGAGGCAATCGCGGTCGAGACCCGAGCGACCGGCCCGGACTCCACCATGCCCCGCTGCACGAGCGCGTGATCGAAGGGACGATTGTCCTCGGGCCCAACCGGCTCAAGCCCCTCTGCGCCCCGCGCGAAAGTTAGGCATTGATCGCCACGAAGCAGCCGCAGCGCGGCCGTGCGCAGCGCGGAAAAGATGGCCTCGTTCGAGAGCGCGGTAGCGATGGCGCGCCCCGACTCGAGAATGGCCACGAAGCGATCCGCCAGCGACACCGTCGCTTCGGTTGACGGCGCCGCTTGCGTGCGCATGAACGGACGGCCCAAGACGAGGTTCAGCCCCATCGCTTCGATCTGCGCGCGCGCTTTCGTGCCGAGATCCCGCGCGCCAGGCCAGCCCAAGGCCTCGCCAACTTGAGCCTGCGCCCAAAGCGTCTGCGCCGATTCGAAGCGCTGCTGTTGCGATTCGGCCAGCGCCAGACTCTGGTCGAGAAATTTCCGCGCGCGTTTGGCGTCGCCGCGAATGGCAGCGAGCAGTCCCTTCTCACGCAACGCGGACGGCAGATCGTTGGGAAAGCGCCGACCGTTTTTCACCGCATCGTTCGCGGCGCGCTCGGCCTGTGCGAGAAGTGACGCCCGCTGCATCCTCGACCAGGGAGGAAGCGCTGCCGCGGCCACGCGCGACGCCGTCGCCAAGAGTCCATGCACCACCTGCACGTAGGGCGTTTGCAAGCCGGCGCGCCGAATATCGTCTCGCGCCTTTTGGAGCGTGGTCACGGCCTGCTGTGGATCCTCCTTGGCGAGGAAAACCAGCGCCTGCGCAAATTCCACCTCGACGCGCGATTGCACATCGGTGCTGGGCCGTTCCAACTCTCGCGTGAGCAGCTCGGCCGGAACCTGGCCACCGGTTGCCCAAGCCCACAACCACATTGAATATCCACTCGGTGCAGCCGCGCCCACGCGGATAGCCTCATCGTAAATCGCGCGCGTGAGCCGAAGTCCCTCATCAATGTTGCCGAGCCGAATCGCCGCGGCCGCGTCGTGCGTGGCGGCATTGGACGCCTCCCAACGATCGCCCGTCCGCTCCAGAAGCTGCAGCGCTTGCTGGCACCGTTCGCGGGCTTCTCGCAATCGCCCCGAGTTGTAGAGCACCATCGCGTAGAGCGAGAGCGAGTGGGCCTCGCCCCAGAGATTTTTTTCGGCGCGGCGAATAGCCAGCCCGCGTTCAGCGTAACGAACACCGCGCGCCGCTTTGCCACCCATTACCATCGCTACGCCGTGCAAGGCGTAGGCTTGCCCCAGCTCCAACGAGGGTGGGTAGAGCTCGGCCAAGTTCACGTGGCGCAAATGGGCCCAGAGGAAGCAGTAGGGCGGCCGATAAAAAAACCAGGTCGGCATGAGCACGCCGTAGATCCGCATGGCCAGAAGATCGGCCGCGGCATTTTCTGGCAACCGCTTCGCCAGAAAACGTTTCGGAAAATACGTGTGCAGAACCTGCGCGCCGGCCTGCACCAGAAGCGCGAAAAGAAAAGAGAGCTTTCGCTGCGGCACCGGCCGCCCGAGCAGCGCCAGCGCGCGTTCCAGCGCGTTACCCGCGGCCTTCACGTCGCCGCGCTTGAAAAAAAGATCGCCCACTTTCGAAGCCAGCCGAGCCTCGTCCAGCCGATCGGAGGCTAGCTCAGCGGCCAGCGCGTAGGTCTTCTCCGCCTCGTCGTAACTACCGCGCAGTGTGAGCACTTCGCCTAGCGCTTCGGCGATCTTGAAACGCGACACTCCATTTTCATTGCCTTTGAGCGCGATGCGGTAGTTGCGCTCGGCGAGCTCGAGATCGCTGCGAGCGCGCGCCAACTCAGCCGCTTGCAGCGCAAAATCGCGCGCCAGAGCCGAACGGTCGGCGGCGTCAAAATGATAAGCGGCATCGAAAATGAGCGGTGGATTAGTGGCTGCGAAAAAGCGCGCGGCTGTCGCGTGCAGGTCGCGAACCCGCTCCGGCGAGAGGCGCTGCAAAAGAAAATCGCGCAGCTTCTGATGTGTGAACGTAAAGGCCGCGCCCTGGGCATCGGCCCAAACAAAGTGGCGCGCGCGCGCCTCGTCCAGGAGCGGCAGAACTTCCGTGGATTGATCCACGAGCGCGCAAACCGCTTCCAGCGTGAACGTCTTGCCCAGCACGGCGCCAGCAACAAGCACGTTGCGCAAGGGATCGGCGACAAGCAGAAGCCGATCGGCCAGGAGCCGCGCCGCTTGTTCCGGAGCAGCGAGTGCTTCCAGCGCCCCTTGGCCGATGCGCCAGCCTTCAGGCGAATGAACGATGACGCCGCTCTCGACGTAGCCCTGCAGCGTGGCGCGAATCCAGAACGGATTTCCTTTCGAGAGCCGAGCCAGCGCCGCGGCCACCTCGGCGGGAAGCGGGCCGGCCATCGATTCAGCCACCGCGCGCACCGCCTGATCATCGAAGGGCAAGAGCTGAATTCGAGCGCGCGTGCTCGGTTTTCGCAAAACGTGATCGGACGGCGTCTCGTCGGTATTGAGCACCAGAATCAGCGACGTCCATCGTGGCGAGGGACGTGGAGCTTGCCACTCGTCGAAGAGCCGCTGCGTGAGTGCGTCGGCCCACTGACTGTCGTCCAAAATAAACAACGCCGGGCGTGTCTGCGTCCCGATCGCCTCGAGCAGCGCCAACAAAGCCGCGCGCACACGGGATTCGCCGAACGCCTCCGGCATCGTGCGCAACTCGGCGCCCAACAGCCGCGCCAACTGAGGCACCACCTCGAAGAGTGCATCCAGATGCGGGGCCAAACGCTCCCGCAACCGAAGCACCTCTTCGGGTGACCGTTGCAGCTCGTCAACGATGAAGTCGAAGGTCGGTTGCAAGAGCTGAAACGGCCGCCGCGCCTCACCGCGAACGCCCTTGCCACGAAGGACCATCGATCGCTGCGCCGCTGCGCGCACCGCCAGCTCTTCGATGAATCGCGTCTTGCCGACACCCGCTACACCTTCGACGATCAGTATCCCGCCCTGCCCGCGCGCAAGCCCATCAAAATGTTCATTGGCCGCCGCAAGCTCGGCGGCTCGCCCCACGAAACCCGGCTCGGTGAGATCCACGCGAATGTCGTGGGCGCCCACGATGACTTGTGGTTCCGCCTCACCGCGCGCCAACGCCCGGACCACCTCATGCAGATCGTCGCGCGCGCTCCGCGCCGACTGGTAGCGCTCGCGCGGATCGGTGCGCAATAAACGCCGCACCAGATCGTCGATCACCGTAGGGACGTTCGCGCCGCGCGCACGCAGACCCGTCTCCGCGGACAGATGTTGCCGCAACACCTCGCTCACACTGTCCGCGAAAAAGGGCGCCCGTCCCGCGAGGCATTCGTAGAGCACGGCACCAACCGCGTAGAGATCCGACGCCGGCCCCACGTCCTGCGCCAGCAGCCCCAACTGCTCGGGCGAAAGATAAAACGCCGCGTCCGCTTGCACCGCCAGCGGCGACGGATCCTGCCCACCAAAGAGCCCGAGGCCAAACCCCACCAGCGTCGCGCCCTGCGCTTCGAGAATGATGTTGGAGGGGCGGATGTTGCGATGCAAGACGCCGTGCCGATGGGCCTGATCGAGCGTGTCCAGCACGCGAATAAAAATGTCGGCCGCTTCCGATACACTCAATGAACCTTGCACGAGTTTCGTCTCGAGGCTCGCTCCCTCGACGAACGCGCGGACGGTAAAGAGGCTCTCGCCCTCCTCGCCGAACGCCAGCGGACGCGCCTCCAGCGCCGACGCCGCCAGCGCGTTCACCTCGAAGGCCAAGCGCAGCCGAACGCTCGGCGACACCAACCGTCGGTCGACCCGCTTGAGCACGACCGAGCGGTCCGCTTCCAGATCCCGTGCAAAAAGAGTCTGAAACGAGGCGTCGGTACGCAACACCCGCTCGACCCGATAGCGGCCGGAAATTAATTTGGGGACTTCTCCCACGGTATTCCCCTCACATCCCCCGCTCACATCCCCCGCCGCGGTTCGTAATAATTTTTCGCCGTGGCGGCAATCTATTCCGCGGCGCATCGTCCGTTTCAGGATGCTTACCGGCCGCTCCCGCGTTAGGTTGCCGACTCAGCGATCGAGCGAAAAACAGAGGCGAGGTCAATAAATGTACGCACCCACGCAAACAACTTCCGGCCATCCCAAAGGTCTCTACCTGCTCTTCACCACCGAGATGTGGGAGCGCATGAGCTTCTACGGCATGCGGGCGCTCCTCGTGCTCTACATGGTCGACAAGACGCGCGGCGGATTCGGCTGGAGCCAAGCCAAGGCGCTCGATATTTACGGCACGTACACTGGCCTCGTGTACTTGACGCCGCTGCTCGGCGGATTTCTGGCCGACCGTTACCTCGGCCAGCGGCGCGCGGTGGTCACGGGCGGCGTGCTCATGATGATCGGCCACTTCCTCATGGCGGTTCCCGGCATCACGGCATTCTACGCGGCGCTCACGTTTCTGATCTGCGGTAACGGACTTTTCAAGCCGAACATCTCCACCATGGTGGGCGGGCTGTACGAGGAAGGCGACGTGCGCCGCGACGGCGCGTTCACTATTTTTTACATGGGCATCAACACCGGCGCGTTCCTCTCGCCGCTGATCTGCGGAACGCTCGGCGAAAAAATCGGCTGGGACTGGGGCTTCGGATCGGCCGGCGTCGGGATGGGGCTGGGCCTGATTTCGTTTTTGCTTTTTCAGAAAAAACTGCTCGGCAACATCGGCCTACCGCCCGCGCGCCGCTCTGCGGAAACGAACGCCGCCCACACACCGCCGCTCACGCGCATCGAAATCGATCGCATCACCGTCATCTGCGTCTTCGCGCTCTTCGTGATCTTTTTCTGGGCCGCCTTCGAGCAAGCCGGCGGATTGATGAACCTCTACACCGATCAAAAAGTCGACCGCATCCTGTTCGGCTGGGAAATTCCGACCACCTGGTTTCAGGGCGTCAACGCGATTCTCATCGTCATGCTCGGACCGATCTTCTCCATGATGTGGACGCGCCTCGGCCGGCAAGGAAAAGATCCCTCCACGCCTCTGAAAATGGCCTTCGGACTCTTTTTCGTGAGCCTCGGATTCGTCTGCATGATGGCGGCCGCGAAGCAGAGTGAAGCCAGCGGCAAGTCGGCGCTGGTCTGGATTTTGGCGACTTATTTTTTTCACACCGTCGGCGAGCTTTGCCTTTCGCCGGTGGGACTTTCGGTGGTGACCAAGCTGGCGCCCGCGCGCTACGCGTCCCTGCTGATGGGCGTCTGGTTTCTGTCGAACGCCGCGGCGAACAAGTTGGCTGGCGTGGTCGGCGGCTATTCGGAGAAGCTGGGCGAGTTTCAGCTCTTCTTCACGATCGCCTTGGCCACCGCGGCAGCAGGGCTGGTGCTGTTCTTCCTGGTAGCGCCGCTGAAGCGGAAGATGCACGGCGCCGAAGATGCCAAGAATGCGGGGGCGGAAAAAAGTCTGACCGCGGCGTGAGGCGCGCGTTGACGATGACGAAGATGCGGAAAAATCTTCTGCTGCTTTTCGCGGCTGGCGCCATCGGCGGTTGCGGTGGCGACCGTGTACGCGTTCCGGTGATCGCGAAGGATCCGTGCAAATGCGGTCACGGGTTTCACTGCGCCAAGCAGGCGGACGGCGACGAGATCTGCGTGCTCAACGGCGACGACGGTCCGCTTCAGATCACGTTGCGCTGGAGCGACCCGCAAGATCTCGATCTGCACGTGATCGAGCCGCTTCCCGACGGCGGGAGCTGCGAGATCTACTACCTCGATCGTGGCCAGCCCTCGTCCTGCGGCGCGCTGGGCCTGCTCGATCTCGATTCCAATGCGAGCTGCAAGATCGACAACCTCGACGCGGAGAACGTCATCTATCCGCCGACCAAGCCCGCCCCCGCGGGCACCTACAAGGTCCTGGTCGATTTCTTCAAGCACTGCAGCGGCACCGATCCGATTCCTTACGAGCTCACCGTTCGCGTGCACACCACCTCGACGGTTCACAAGGGTGTGTTCCAACCGACCGATTCGGACAAGGGCGGCCAGCAAGGCGGGGTGGTGGTGGCGACGTTCGACGTTCCGTGACGCCCTGTTTTTGACGCCTCGCGGTCGCGTGTAAGAATCGTGAAGCGGAGGTCGTATGCGACTCGCTCTACTCTGCGGAATCCTGGTGGCCCAGTTTTCCATGTGCGGAAAAAAGCCATCCAATCCGGCCCCGGCAGCACCAGAACCGAGCGGCGCCGCGCTGCTCTCGCTCTGGTGCTCTGAAAGCGGAAACCCGAACGACGTGCAGGATCTCACCGTTCATACGGGCCAACCGGTTCGATCGGCGTTCACGCGCACCACATCGCCTTCAACGACAGCGAGCTTTTTTTCCGTGAGGGCAACGTCAAATGGACTGCGCTCTCGAACGACGGCGCGGATGGCGCATTCGAGGGCCAGGCCACGCGAACGGAGCTCAACGTTCGCTGGAATTGGGGCGGTGGCCTCGGCGACGAAGCGGGCACTTCCGTCAAGACGTGCCTTTCCAACGGGGGCGAGGTCGGAGATTCCATCTGCTGCGGCACCAAGACCACCTGCGATCTCACGCGCGGCGACCTCTGCCCGCCCAACTGCTGCCACTTAACGGACGGGGCCGATCGCTTCATCTCGGAGGTGGATTGCAAGACTGCGGGCGGAAACTACGGTTTCTGCCTACCACGGGCGTGCTGCGTGACCCCCGATCCCAACGCGTGCCACGTGGTCAATACCTCGGCGACAACGAGGGCGACCTCCTCCACAACGTTTACGCCCACGCATGCGGGCACCGTGCGGCTGCTGCTGCATCAGCTTCAGCCCGCGCCGATCCCCTTCGCCGAGGACTTTGCAGGCTCGAGCTCTTGCACGCTGCACGTCGTCGGCGATCCTACGGACGCCGGCACCCCCGACGCCGGAACGTCGGACGCAGGCAGCTCCGGTGGCGAGCGCAAGACGATTGCCCTGGATATCAAAGGCTCCGGCATAGACGTCGGCCAGACCAAGTCCATTCAAGGTGTCATCGTTTCCGTTGGTGACATCCCAGGCGACGCCGCGCACTGCCAGTCGAGCGGTGCCGGCTTCTTCATCGACTGCCTCGTGACACTCGATCTGACCGGCCTGACCAGCTCCGAATACGGCATGCGCGTCGACGGCGATCTGTTTGGGCCCGCCACCATCGAGCTAGACGACGGCGCGACCACCCTTGCCACCACGCAATCATCCGGCGGAAAGAGTGTCCAAGTCGAGGCGCCGGACACTGGTCCGAAAGCCACACGCGCGACAGTCAAAGACTACGAGGGCAGAGTCGACACCGTCACGTTTTATTAGGGCGGAAGTCTAAGATTGGCGTGCTTGCACTACTTTCCTGGCGCTGCCTGTCGATAAACGTCCGATTTTCTCCTTGCGGCCGTCGCCAAAAACTCTTAACGGACGCGCATGAAAACCACGCCAATCGCGATCGCCGCCCTCTCGCTGGCCGCCACGCTCGCCGTCGCAGCGCCTGCGAAACAGGCAAAGCACAAGCCCACCGCCGCCGAAGCAAAAGCCTTCGTCACCAAGGTAAACGACGAGCTCAAAAATCTCTGGGTGCGCCAATCCAACGCCGACTGGATTCGCAATACCTACATCACCGATGACACGGAACAGGCGTCGACGTGGGCCAACGAAGCAACGATGGCGTACCTCGCCAACGCCATCAAAGAGGCGGCCCAATTCGACGGTGTGAAGGTCGATGCCGAGACCGGGCGCATGCTCTACCTGCTCAAAGTCGCGTCCACTGTTCCCGCGCCGTCGGACGCCAAGCAGCGCGAAGAGCTGGCATCGATTTCCGCCAAGCTCGAGGGGCTCTACGGCAAAGCCAAGTATTGCGGCAAAGACGGCAAGGGAAAGTGCCGCGAAATTCTCGAGCTCACCGAGACGATGGCCAAGAGCCGCAACTACGACGAGCTGCTCGACGCTTGGACCGGCTGGCACTCCACCGCTGTCGCCAGCAAGCCGCTCTACGAGCGGATGGTCGAGATCTCGAATGAAGGCGCGAAAGAGATTGGCTACAAGAACGTCGGCGATCTGTGGCGCTCGGGCTACGACATGTCGCCGGCCGATTTCGAAAAAGAGACCAACCGCCTCTGGGATCAGCTGCGGCCGCTCTACGATCAGCTCCACTGTTACGTGCGCGCCAGGCTCTCGAAATTTTACGGCGCGGACAAAGTGGCGCTCGATAAACCGATCCCGGCGCACCTGCTCGGCAACCTCTGGGCGCAGGAGTGGCAAAATGTCTATTCGCTGGTCGAGCCCTACAAAGTGTCTACCGCGCTAGACGTTGACGCGGGCCTCAAGGCGCAAAATTACGATCCGAAAAAGTTGGTGAAGCTTGGCGAATCCTTCTTCACGTCGCTCGGCCTGGACCCGTTACCGGCGACATTCTGGGAGCGCAGCCAATTCACGAAGCCGCAAGATCGCGAAGTGGTCTGCCACGCCAGCGCCTGGGACGTGACTTACAACAACGACCTGCGCATCAAGATGTGCATCAAGGTGAATGAGGAAGACCTCATCACAGTGCACCACGAGCTCGGGCACGACTACTACTTTCACCAGTACTACATGCTGCCGGCGCTCTATCAGCAGGGCGCCAACGATGGATTCCACGAGGCCATCGGCGACACCATGGCGCTCTCGGTGACGCCGGCCTACTTGAAAAATCTCGGGCTGATTCAGGCGGTGCCCACCGACGAGAAGGGCCTCATCAACGTCCAGCTCAAGGACGCGCTCGACAAAGTGGCGTTCTTGCCGTTCGGTTTGCTCATCGACCAGTGGCGCTGGGATGTCTTCTCCGGGAAAATCAAGCCGGCCAATTACAATGCGGCCTGGTGGGCGCTGCGCAAGAAGTATCAGGGGGTGGATACGCCGGTGGCGCGCTCGGAGTCCGATTTCGATCCCGGCGCGAAGTACCACATCCCCGCGAACGTGCCGTACACGCGCTACTTCCTCGCGCGCATTTTGCAATTTCAGTTTCACCGCGCGCTGTGCAAGACGGCTGGCCACACCGGGCCCCTGCATACGTGCTCGATTTACGGAAACAAAGATGCGGGCGCGAAGCTGAAAGCGATGCTGGCGCTCGGTGCGAGCAAGCCGTGGCCGGAGGCGTTGTACGCGATGACTGGTGAGCGGCAGATGGATGCGGGCGCGATGGCGGATTATTTTGCGCCGCTCTACACGTGGCTCAAAGAGCAGAACAAAGGGATGACCTGCGGCTGGTAAGCGCTAGTCCCCTAAGTCAGAAGTTCGCCGCATAAATGCGGCGGTCATTTTAGGAGACTAGCCGTCTGGAAGGGGCTCGCCGCCCCTCCCCGTCAAGCGAAGCTCGCCGGGGACCCCTCCTGGCTTCGGCGCGACTCCGCGCCGCGGCCGCCTTTGGCGTCCGGAAGAATGAGTGCAGAAACCATTGACTCAGGAGACTATTCCGCGCGCAAAAAGCCTTCGACGGAAATCGCCTTCACGCCGGGCGTCAGACTCCGCGGCGCGGTGCCTTCTTCGGGCCCGCCGCGATGTACGACCAGACCGCGCACAGGTTGCTTCACGTTCTTAAGCAGTGAGACGATCCCCCGCGCCATCTCGGGCAGCACCGTCCGCGACCACTTCGCTTCGACGAAGGCGAGCCGGCCGTTTTTTCCGGGAATCACAAAATCGATCTCCAGCCCCTGGTGATCACGAAAGTAATACAGCTCGCGAAGCCGCCCGGCGTTCAGCTGATTCTTGACGATCTCGCTCGCCAGAAAGGCCTCGAACACACCGCCGATAAACGTCGAGCGTTCGAGCGCACGGCGGTCTTCGAAGCCGAGGAGCGAACAGAGTAGCCCGGTATCTGTCCAATAGAGCTTGGGCGTCTTGACCAACCGTTTCCCGAAATTTTCGAAATAGGGCGGCACCAGAAGCACCAGCCCCGTCGTCTCCAAAACGCTAATCCACTGCCCGATGGTGGGCACCGAAACGCCTAGCGGCGCGGCCAGGTCCGTCTTGTCGAGCATCTGTCCATTGCGGCTAGCCAGCAGCGCGAGGAAGCGGCGAAACGTGGTCAGGTCGCGAACCGCCGTCACCGCGCGCACGTCGCGCTCCAAATACGTTTGCACGTAGGATCGAAACCAGATCGACGCGGCGCGGGGCTTCGCTTGAACCTCGGGAAATCCGCCGCGCAGAAGATCCCAACGACCCATTTCGCGAAACGAAAACGGGAGCAGGTGAAACAGCGCGGCGCGGCCAGCCATCGATTCCGTCACGCCCTCCATGAGCGAAAAATCCTGCGAACCCGTCAGAAGCCACTGGCCCATTTTTCGCGGTGCAGCGTCGATGCGGGCGCGAATGTAGGGGAAGAGCTCCGGTGCATTTTGGATTTCGTCGATAATGGCGGGGCGACGGAGCTCCTCGAGCCACGCACGCGGATCGGCTTTGACGCGCGCCAAGATGTCGGGATCTTCGAGAAGTGAGTAGGACGCGCGCGGGAAAACCTGCCGCAAACAGGTCGTCTTACCCGCTCGGCGCGGTCCCGTGAGGACGAGTGCGGGAAACGCGGTAGCAGCGCCAGCGAGCTGCGAATCGATTTGGCGACGAATTTTCATGTTTGAGTATTCTAAAGTACAACTTTAAATTACTCAAACGGTCGCTGGGAGGGCATCTTCATGGCGCCCCTCCCGACGGGCGGTCCCAAGTCCTCACCGCGAGTCACGCTTCATCAAAATGGATTTGGTCTTCGTCCCAGCAGGCCACTTCAATTTCGTACCCCGTGGGATCGTTCACATAAAATGAGCTGGAGTGCGACCGACGCCACAGAACGGCTTCGATACTCCGTCGGCCTTTGAATTACTCACGGATAAAAATGATACGGCGCGATCGGTCTTCCGGTTGTTGCGTCAAGTACCCGATGATTGGCACCGTCCCACTCGACCGGACGATCGTAGGCAAGCACTTCGTGACCCGAGAGTTGGGCTAGTTGCAGTGCGAAATTTTCGTCATATCCTGCGCGCGCTGTCCAGCAAGCGAAGACGACGATCGGCTGTCCCGGACGAAGGTTCTTGTAGTTGTTCTGGATAAAATCCCATGTCTTTTGTGCGTCCCAGAATTCATAAGCGCCGAAATCCCCCCTCTTAAAATCTTCTGCAGTTGCAAATCCGCCCTGGTAATCCGTAAATTTACGGCCGGCCACCACCTGAATTTCCCTCGCCGTCCCGCTGCTTTCGTCGCTGCCGTCGGCGTCCACCGCAAGCCCGCCCCGCTTTCCGTGGCTATTAAGAATAAGCGCGTCACCGAACGGATTTTGCGCAGCGATACTTTTTATTTCCCCCTTTTCGACCCACTCCTTATTAAAAGTTATCTGATTGCCGACGATAACTGGCGTCAATCCCGTTGGGTCGACGTTATTAACTGGATCGTTGTGAACATAAACATAAACGCTTTCTTCGCCATTCACGCCGAGCGGATCCGGCGACATCCATCGACCGATCGACGGATCGTAACTCCGGGCGCCAAAAAACAAGAGCCCGGTCCCCTGGTCATAAAAGCCTCCGGCAAATCCAAAGGGCTGGAACCCCGGATTGGTATCGGAGGTCACCTGCCCCCAGGTGTCGTAGTCGATTTGCTGCGCCACAGTCCCGCTGGCTACATCAACAACCAGCCGAATGCTACCCAGCTGATCGGTAATCAATCGATAGGTCGCCGCATTTTTCACCATATAAGCCGGAATATTAGAACCACCCACGTAGATAAACGTCGTTATGACCTTTCCGCTGTCGTCCAGCTGCGCGATAGGCTGCAACCAACTTCGATAGATGAATTTTTGCTTCCAGGCGCCTTTTTGCTTAATGCCCAGAAGCTCCCCGGCAGCATCGAACATGAATTCCGATTTCGTCCCGTCCGGAGCAACCATGCTGGTCAGCAACCCAAAAGCGTCGTACCCGTAGGTGGTCGTTCCGGAAGCGCTGGTCTTCTTGGTCAACTCGCCGTTGGCTGAATAGGTGTAGGTCGCCCTTTTGTCGCTAAGCAATTGATCCTGAGCGTTATAAAGGGCGACGTTGTCCGTCCGATTTCCATTGGCGTCGTAGGTGTAATTCTCCGCCGCTGCGCCATCCTTTTTGACGTCGGTTAGCCACCCCGCGGCGTTGTAGCTGTAATCATATGTGTGCGCCTGCGAAGCGATCGTTTCCACGCGGTGCTTGATTCGTCCCAGGTTGTCCCGCTGAAAATCCAGCGCATATATCGCGTTATTCGAATAACGAACTGCATCATTCGAGAGATCTCCAAACGAATCATAAGCAAACGCCGTGGAGACGTTCTGAAGCACGGTCCCGGAAAGCCTTGCGCTCGTCGGGTCATAAGCGAGCGTCATTGCCCCCGCTTGCGTCATCAGACCATCGCCGTCATACGTGTACTTCGCCACCTCAACACCATTGACCTGAAGCGCGGTGAGCCGAAAAGAGTTGTCGTAGTCGCGGTGCACGGTCCCGAAAACGTCACCCGCCCAGGTTACGTCGCTTCGCAAATCGCCGTCATACGTTATCGAAATGGTCTCACTGTCCGGACCTATTAATCGAGAAAGCAGGCCCGTCGTTTGCGAATACACATAAGACGTCTTTCCTGCCGCCGTCTGCATGGATCCCAGGTTCCCGCCGGAGTCATACGTCAGCGAAATGACTTTCCCGTCGGCGCGCGTATATTGAACCGGCCGTCGATCGGCGTCGTAGCTTATTTTCGTGGATGAATCGCCATTCGAATAACCCGTTAATTGACTGGTCGGCGAATATTGGAATCGATGGACCGTCTTTCCGGGCGACGTCAGCGACGTCTTGTTTCCCATCGCGTCGTATTCGGCCGAAACAGTCCGGCCATCTGCGAGCGTCTGCTGCGTGACCCGCCCCGCTGCGTCCCGCTTGAGCGTCACCGTATTGCCAAGTGGATCGATCATCGAAGCCTGCAATCCATCTTGCCCGTAGGCAAACGAGGACGACCGGGCAGCGCTCGAGTTCCCCCGCGTCACCGTGGAGATTCGGCCATTCTGGTCATATTGAAAAACCAGCGGCGCCCCGCCTGGCGGGTCGATTTCCGACAGATTGCCCTGCTGATCCCTCACGCGTTTCGCCACCCTTCCGAGCGGGCTGGTTTGCGTGGTCGTGAGCGCGGTGATCTTTCCCGCCTTGGCCGTCGCTGAATCGGTCTCCGTCCAGACGCGACCGTCGGCGGTGGTTGTCGTCGAGGTGAAGGTCGCAAGGCTCAATGGATCGATTGGGTCGGTCAGCGTCACCGCACGCTTCTGGGTCACCGTGCGCGTCAAACCGCTCGGCAACGTGTGCGACCGACTCGTGGGGTAGGCCGCCTGCACACCGAATCGTGGATCGGCGCTGCTCGTGGAAGTCACAACCGTTCCGTCCAGAGCCGTGATTGTCGAGAAGTTTCCGTTGTCCATTCCGCTCGTGATGAGCCCTTCCGGCGTGGTGATGCTTCGCTTCTGGCCTCCTCCGGGGATCGACTGCGTGGCGTAGGTCGTCTTGAGCCCGAGCGCGGTCGTCACGCTGACTGCGTGGCCGCTGCCGTTCCCAGTGCGCTCAAGTGTCTTCGTGGCGCCGCCTGGCGCCGCGTCGGAGAGCAAACGGCCTTGGGCGTCGTACGTGAAAAGATGCACCCCGCCGCCGGGCTCCGTCATGCTCGTTAAAAGCCCGTCGGCCGCGTAGCTCGTCGCGATCTTCCCCGCCTCCGACGTCGCACTGATGAGGTAGCCATCGGCACCGATTTGCAGCGTCGTCTGTTGCCCATACCGCGCGGTAAAAACCACGCTTCCCGGTTGTGGCCGCGCGATCGTGGTGATCGCGCCATCGGCGTCAGTGATGGTCGAGACCAGTCCAAACTGGTCGTATCCAAATTTCAGCATCGTCGCACCGGTGAGCGTGCTTACGGTGGCGAGGTGTCGGCCGCGCGCATCGAATTGGTGAAGCAACATCCCGTCGTCGGAGGCCACCACCAACTTGTCCTGCGTCAAGCCCGGCAATGGCGCCGCCACGCGACGTACCCGCGCGTTGCCACGATCGGCGATGTAGAGGCTTCCATCGGGCGCTAGCGCGAAACCCTGATTGGAGTCGAGCGAGGTTTGAGTCGCCGCACCGCCGTCGCCGTTGAATCCCGCGTTGCCGACGCCAACGATCGTGGTGACAATTCCCTGCAAGTCGACGCGACGAACGAAATCGTGGGCACCATCGGAAGTGGAAAAGTAGAAGCTTCCTTCGCGACCAAACTTCATGTCTTTGATCGACGAGATCTGCGTGTGCGCGAGATCCGCGCCGTCGCCGTAACCGCCGTTGGATCCCGGAACGTTACCAATCGTGTTGATGATTCCGTCGATGCCCACGCGCCGCAACTTCTGGCCGGAGTTCCCCAAGATGTAGAGCGCGCCGTCGGGCGCGACGGCCACGTACTCCGCGCTGCCGAGGTCCGCGCTGGTGGCCGCGCCACCGTCACCACAGCCAGACCAGTAGGCGCAGTCGCCACCGCTGCCTGCAACGGTGGTGATCTTGCCGTCCGGCGTCACGCGCCGCACGCGGCTGTTGCTTTCTTCCGCGATGTAGAGACTACCATCGCTGCCCAGGGCAATTCCGCGTGGCGCGGCGAGTTGCGCCGACGTGGCTGGCCCGCCGTCGCCGGAAAATCCCCGCACTCCGGTTCCCGCGACCGTCGTCACATTGCCGTCGGGCACGACGCGCTGGACGCGGTTGTTTTCCCAATCGCAAACGTAAAGACTGTCGTCAGGTGCAATGACCATGTCGGTGATTCCCTTGAGCGCGCGCGTGGCAACGGGGCCGTCACCGCGGTCCGTGCCGAGACCTGTGATCGTCGTGATGATGCCCTGGCGGTCGACGCGCCGAATCACGTAGCCGCCGTTGCCTTGGATGAGGATGAACACCGCGCCGTCCGAAGCGACCGCCACGCGCGAGGGCGTCGTCATCAGCGCGCTGGTGGCTGCGCCTCCTTCACCGCAGGAACCGGAGTCGCACCCTGTGCCCGTTCCAGCGAAGGTCGTCACCGCCGCGTTCATGTTTTCGGCAGTGCGTTTACTTCCGTCGCCCAGAAAGAGCGTCTTGCCCACGGGATCGTAAACGTGATGAACGTTGAGCGTCCATCCTCCAAGTCCCTCCGTCCGTGCGTCGAGGCCGCCGATCGAGGTGGTCGTCTCCTTCCAGACGGTGAGCGAATTGCGCACCGATCGCTCGTTGGTTTGGGGCGTAATCAGCGCCAATCCATTTCCGCGATAGCCAAATTGCGAAATCGGCACGCGCACCATGGGAAACACGTTGCCAACGCGGACAGAAACGGGCTGCCGTCCTTGCAGTGCGCGGCCAAAGACGTCTTTCCCGTCCCACGGAACATTGACCACGGCGTTAGCTACCGGCGAATAGGCGCTCGAAAATTTCTGGCCGGCGATCTCAACTTCCAACGCCACCGATTTCAATTTCGCGGGAACGCGGTCGCCGGTGAGGCGGATGTTGATCGAGCGATCGGCTTTGTGCCCCGGCACGCGATCGCTCATGTAACGCAATTGAAACGGCGTCCCCAGAATGGAGATCCCTTCCCCGAGCGTTTGATTCTCGGTGTCGATCTGCGAACCGCAGTTGGGACAGGGATCATCGAGCGGCGGATCGTCGATGTGGGGCTTGGCAATGCACTCGGAAAATTCACAGTCGGGCGCCCAGCCCCAGTTGGCGTCCCATTCGGAGAAGTGCTGCACCGGGGCGCGCCACAGGCTCTGGCCCACTTTGTAAAGGCTCGCGAGTTGCGCGCGTTCGGCGTCCGTGACGTTCAAAAGCGCAAGCGTGCGCGCGTTGGCCACCGTCCCGCTCCCATCGACGTCGAGATCGGCGCGGCCACTTGTAATACTTAGTATTGCAATGATGAGCCCGTTGTCTGAGGCGATCCAGGCGCCCTTGGCGTGATCGTAGTAACCCATCGGCACCGACACGCCTGCCGGATACCCGAGGAAATTCTCGAGATAAAAATAGACGGGCTGGCTAAATTCCACGTCCTTGGCACCGACGGCCACGGCCTCGTCCACCGAGAGCTCGACTGCGTACGTGTAAGCGCTGTCTTGCGGAAGCGTGCCGGGCATCGCGTTGGGCCCCGAATCGCCGACGGTGAATTCCGTGGCGCGTACATGCAGCGTGGAGAGCATTTTCGAGGAGCCGTCCGGAAGCGTCATGGCCGCGGCAGCGCCCGAGGGAAAGAGCACCGTCGCTTGGCGGCTGCCGTCGACGTCCGACACCACGCTGGCGCGCGCCGTTTGCACTGACGTCGACGCCGCGAGATCGATGGTTGAGACCTGTGTGTCGTATGCAACGAGGACCACGTCGGGCGCATTGCGGTAGGTCTGCCACGCGACGTCGAGTTGCCGCTCCGAGGCGATGTAGCCGTCTTTCTCGAAATGAATGCGCAGCAGACTTCCGCCGTTGACTGCCAACTCGAAATTTCCGTCGCTGCGGCTCGCGACATGCCCGAGCTCCAAATGGTCGGCGATGCTGACGTTCACTCCGGCGATCGGCTGTGCTTGGCGATCGATCACATGGCCGCGAATGAGCGCAATGCGCGTGGGTTCGATGGTGCCTGGTTTGACGCCCGCTTGAAGCGGATCGTCGCCGGTAAAGAGAAAGGACGCGGAATCAAACAGGGTGCTCGTAACGCCCTGAGCGACAGGCGGCGCAATATTTTTTGGATCCGGAACAAGGAGCGTTACGGTCGCCTTCGGGCCGCCCGAGGACCAGTTGTCGGCCGCGTCGCCAGCTTCGATTTCGAACGTGTGCGTGCTTCCTGCTTTGAATCCGCCAGCGTGGATGCCTTTCGTTGAGCCGTCGACTTCGAGGCGCAGCACATCATCCTGTATTACTTTGTAATGCGTCACGTCGACGTCATCCGCCGCCGCGGACCAAGCGAGCTCGACACTCGTGGGACCACTTGTCGTTACGGTCAGCCCAGCATCGTTGGGCCACGTTGGCGCGACCGTGTCTTTGGAACCCGCATCGAATCCTGCGTCCGTGCCCGCGTCCGCGGGCGCGCCCGGGTGCGAACCGCCCGACGGTTTACGGCACGCCTGGACGCTCAGGAAGAAAACGGCCAGGACGAACGCACGCTGATGCGACAGGACCATGACGCCTCCGATTTTCAAGGCGCCATCTTACCGTAAGCCCAGCTGAGCAAAATGGATACGGTATTCGTCCCAGCGGGCCACTTCAATTTCGTACCCCGTGGGATTGTTCACATAAAAATGAGCTGGAGTGCGGCCACCGCCACCGAACGGCTTCGATCTACTGCGCCCTCTTCGAGCGGCTGAAGGGCGAGAATCTTCACCGAGCTGTTAAAGGAATCGCTTTACCGAACGACGCTTCGGTGGCGCTCCATCGCAAATTCGGGTTTCGCGAGATCGGCGTCTTCAATCGGAAAACCACAATTGCCGTTACCTACGACGGCCGATCGCGGGCCGGCCGCTTCAGTGCTTGCCGCGCATATTGAAAGCGCGGCCGGCCCGATTGGTGGCGCTGGAAGCGCCCGATCACATAGCGGGCTCCTCCGGTGCCTCCTCAGCGCACCGAAAAGTGCGCCTCCGGGGGCTCCTCGTCCGCGCCTCGTAGCCGGCCCACGTTCGACCGTCTCGGTTCCACGGCAACTGTGGATTTCCGGCTCAACGAATACGCGAAAAAGAACGGAATGCGCGTCAGTTCTATCTGGATGGAAAAGGCGCTCGATGGCGAGTGGAAGTGACAACCGTGCGACACCTACCGCCGTCGCACCGCCCGATACGCCAACGCGACGAGCAGCACGCCCACCATCGTCGCGGTCTGCGTGGCGCCCACCGAAAGATTGAGCACAAACGCAATGGCGTAACCGCCGACACCGCAGAGCGCGCCCAGCGTTGCCGCTAGCGCGAAGACCACGCCGAGGCGGTTGGAAAGCGTCAGCGCGGCCATGGCGGGCAACACGGAAAATCCGAAGACCGGCAACGCGCCCAGTGCACGGGTCGCCAGCGCGACGGCGAGACCTATCGACACAAAAAGAATCGCGTTGAGCCGCGTCACCGGTAGCCCCGCCACGCGCGCGCCCGCCGCATCGTAGGACGCAAACACCGTCGCGCGCAGCACGACCATCTGCACCGCGAGAATCACCACCGTGGCGCCGGCGACCATGACCAGATCGATCTGGCGCACCACCACCGCGGAGCCGAAAAGAATCGAATTGATGTCGTGCGACTCCTGCGTAATTTTTTGTCCGACGATCACCGCGCCCGCGCCGGTGAAGAGATAAGTCAGGCCCAGCAAGGATTCGCGCGTGAGTCGAAAGCGCGTCGGGTCGGCGGTCAGAACGAGCGTGGTGAGCAGACCGCAGGCAACGGCCCAGAGAATCGGATCGAAAAGAAACGATCGCAAACCGACTGCGCTCTCGGCGCCTTCGATGTGGCGCGCCGTGTGCTCGCCGAAGGTGAAAACGATTTCCATGAGAAACGAAAGCGCCACGCCGAGCGCCGCGCCCTGTGAAATCGCCGCGCTGGCGAAGACCATGCGGCGAAGGACGACGTAAACGCCGAGGAAGCCGAGCAGCGCGCCGGCCAAGAGCGCGCACAAGAGCGCGTCGCGAAAGAGCGGCAGATTGGCGAGAAGATCGCTGAGTGCGGGCGCGTCCGACATCACGTTGCTCCACTGGGCGACTGCACCGGTGCATGCACATGCATCTGCGACAAATCACCGAACACCTGCAAAAACGAATCGCTTTTCATAACGTCCGCGGCGGGGCCGGTCTCCACGTGCATCTGTTCGCGGTCGAGGAGCAACGCGCGATCGGCCAGACCGCGCAGGACCTGCAAATGGTGCGTGATCAGCACCACCGCCGCGCCCGGCTGGCTGCGCAGCGCGCCGATCAATTCGAACACGTCGGATTCGGTTTGGCGATCGAGACCGCTGGTCGGCTCGTCGAGGAAAAAAAGTTGCGCACCCGAGGCCAGCGCGCGCGCGAGCAGCGTCCGCTGTTTCTGCCCACCCGAGAGATCGCGAAAGGCGCGGTCCCACAAATTTTCCGCGCGCACGCGGCGCAGCGCTTCGCGACACGCCTGCTCATCTTCCGCACTGCCGCGACCCAAATAGTGCCCGCTGCGCTGGCGGCCCATGCGCACCAGATCTTTCACGCGAATCGGAAAAATTGGATCGAGCGCGTTCATCTGCGGAACGTAGGCAGGCCGCGTCTCCGGTGAGATCTGCGTGGTACCGCTCACTGGCGCGTCGAGTCCCAGCACCGTGCGCATCCAGGTTGTCTTGCCGGATCCATTCACGCCAACCACCGCCCACAATTCGCCCGGCGAAATGGACAGCGTGATGCGCGGCAGAATGGCCTGCCCGCCGTAGCCGACCTCGAGATTCGTGCAGGTGAGCAGCGGCCCGGTCACGTCTTTTTGCTCGCCAGTGCCGCCACGGTGGCCTTCACCACTTCGTCGATGTGCTCGAGATAGGGCTGCCCTTCGCGCGCCATGCCGGGCACCACCACCAGCTTGGCACCCGTCTCACGCGCCACGATTTCGCTGGTGGCCGAGCCGTACCAAGACTCTTGCAACACCAGCGGAATGTGCCGCACACGAATGAGCGCGATGAGATCGGCGACGTGCTTGGCGTTCGGCGGAATGCCCGGTTTCGGCTCGACGGTGCCGGCCTCTTCGAGACCCGCGAAGTCGGTGAAGTAGATCCAAGAGCGGTGGTAAGTGATGGCTGGCGTGCCCTTGTACGGCGCCAGCGCGGCCTTCCACGTAGCGATGCGTGCATTCGTAGCGGCGGCGAACTTTTCGGCGTTGGCGCGATAGACCGCGGCGTTCGCCACATCGATTGTGGCCAACCGCTCGGCCAGGCCCCGCGCGATCAGCGGCGCGTTGGTCGGATCGGTGGTGATGTGCGGGTTGCCGCTCGGGTGAATGTCGCCCATGGAGCGTTCGATCTTGGCGGTGGGCACTTCCTTGAGTGGAACGAACGACGAAGCGTCGATGTAGCCCGGCTGGCCGCTGAGAATTTTTTCGTTGCGCGCGCCACGCAGCAGAACGGGAAGCCAGCCCACCTCCAAGTCAGCGCCGATGAGGACCAGCGCGTCGGCGCGGTTCAAATCGATCATCAGGTTGGGCCGCGCATCGACGAAATGGGGATCCTGCGTCGGGCGGGCCAACACGGTCACCGCACCGTTGTCGCCCGCAACTTCCTGCGCGATGGCACCGAGATCGGTCACCGTGACCACGATGCGGACCTTGGCCTGCGCGGCCAGCGGCGCGATCGCCAGGGCCACTGCACAAAAAGTCAAGAATCGTTGAATTGACATTTTGTTATTTCCTTAGAATTGATGGGCGCCATGCGCGCCGGCGGCGAATTCAAACGCCAGAATGACGGAGGTGACGGGAGGCACCGCGTCGGCCTGCGGGCGATCGTAGTTGGCTTGCAACCGGACGCGCGAAAATTCGCTGGGCCAAAACGTGATCGACGCGGAGACGCGCGAGCGAGCGAGCGCCCAATCGGAGTCGAGCGGATCGCCGCTGAGGCCGCTGACGTAGTCGCCGCGAATCGCCCCGCCCCACTCCTGCGCCCAGCGCCAGAAGAGTTGCGCGTAACCGCCGGCGTCGACAAGCTCGGCGTTGAGGCCGTCCAGCGCATGGCGGCGGCGTATCAGCGCTTCTACCGTGAGCGAGACAATGGTGGAGGACGCTTCACCGACCGGTCGATATTTTAAATAGATATCGGTGCCGTAGATCTCGGTGCGTCCGTGCAAACCGAAATCGTTGGGACCGGACAACGTGGAGAGTCCCCAGGCCAGCGAGACGTCATCCGCAATAGGAAAGAACTGCTTGAGCGCGCCCATGTAAAGTAGATCGAGCGGCGAGGCCACGAGCTTTCCCGATTGGCCCAAGAAGCTGCGCTCGTCTTCGCCGGGCACGCCGGCGCTCATCGCCGAAACGACGACCTCGGTGTACCAGGGCACGAACGAGAGCAGCGCGGACGTCTCGAAACCACGCCCCCGGTTGCCGTCGCCGCCGAGGAATTTTCCCATCACCACGGGCTGATCAACGAAGTCCCAGGTGTGCGGATGCATGGTGTTGATGCGACCAAATCTATTCAAGAACTGTCCGGCGCGAATTTGTAAATTGAGCGGGAGCGCCAAGCTCGTGGCGTAGGCCTCTTCGATTTCCACGCCGTTGATGGAAAAGGCGATGTTGGTGTCCATTCGCAAATAGGGATCGACCGACGCCCCCAGGGTCATTTCGAGCGCCTGCATCTGAAATCCGTTGCCGTGCGGATCGTGCCCGCCAAGCTGCGGTGGCGCGGGATCGCTGAACGCCGCCGCGGCGAAATCACCGATGAGCGAAAGATCGGGATTGAGGCTCTGCGTGCCGCGCGGTCCGAGCGACATCGCCGGTGGCGCCGCGGCAGGCTGAGCCGCTTGTTGCGCTTGCTGATCGGCCTGCAACGCCTTTTGCACCTCGGCGTCGCTCTTGGAATCGGCGGCTGGCGCCTCGGCGAATGCCGCTGTCGAGAGAAGCGTGGAGAGAAAAAGGGTGGATGAACGCAAGGGCGTGGCCATGGAGGATAGAGACGCAACGAAGTGGTTCCTTATTCAACCGCCGCGCTGCGAAATTCAACCTACCTCACCGCGTAGCGACACGCTCGATGCGCTACGTTCCGCCGATTACCGTGAACGCCGCCGAAGTCGTGACACTGCTCGCGACGCCGATCAGCGTGATCTTGGCCGTGCCGCCCGCGCGTCGGTGGTCTGAGGCACTGGCCCGATTCTCCGATCCGCGGTCCGAGGCCCCACTAGGCCCTGGCCAATACGTCGTGCTGGGCGTCACGTCGCTCGTACGACGTGTTCGCTAGCGGCCAAAACAGAATCCGACCCTTACGCGTAACCTCGGGAAACTCCTGAAATTCACGCAAGGGCGCGTGCATCGGTCACATGGCACGTGCCGTGAACTACAGCCCGGCATCGTCGTCAACAACATCCCGGAGAAAAACATGGTTTCCTCAACACGTTCCAAAAATTCGCTGCTCACGTTCGTGGTTACCCTCGCCGCGCTGGTCTCCACGACGGCCATCGGTGAACGGCTCCTGAGCAAAACGCCCACCGCGCAGATGGACGATTTCGACACGCACCAGCTGGTCGTTGCATACGGCGAAGCGACGGTCGCGAACTTCGATCCGGCCCAGCTGGTTCTCGAGCGCCACCCGCGTACGAAGTAGCCGGCGCGGTCTGGATAGCTACGGCCTGGTTTTCCACCGTCGGTGCAGCCAATACCAGTGATCGCTCCGATCACGAATGTAATGCTCGAGCACCTTCGCCAACGCCTGCGTTTGCTTCTGAACCGCTTCCCGCGCTGGCAGCGTGGGGTCGATGGGAAGCGGCCCCTCGAGCTGCACGTCGTGCGTTCCGTCCTCGCGAAGGAGTGGAAACGCGGCGAAGATCGGCGCGCCGGTGCGCAATGCAAGCACCGACGGCGCGGGTGTGGTGCACGCGGGCTCGCCAAAAAAGTCGACGAAGATTCCACGCGACCGCGGCATGTTCTGGTCGTACGAGATGGCCACGAGCTCGCCGCGACGAAGCGCCGCCACCATCAACCCGAGCTCACCCTGGTGCGCCCACGAAAGCCCTCCGGCGGCGCGCGCCTTGCGCCAGCCCGCGTTCGCCGCGCCCGAGAGCCGCCGCGTCAACACCGTGATGGGCAACCCGGTCTGGGCCGCCGCTTCGCCCATGACCTCCCAACTTCCGAAGTGCGCCATGGCGATGATGGCACCGTGGCCGCGGGCCGCCTCGACGACACGCGCGCGATCGAACGTCACCCGCCCAGCGAGATCCACGTTGCCACGCGCCGCGCTGCTAAAAAACTCCGCGGCGTTTCTTCCATGCAGGCGATACGACGCGCGCGCGATCTGGCGCCGCTCCTCCTCGGTCCGCTCGGGAAACACGCGCCGCAAGTTCGAAAGCGAAACGGATCGCCGAATGCCAAGCGTGTACACGAGCGAACCGAAGCCGGCGCCAATCGCCAAAGCCCAGCGGCGAGGAAGCCACGCAAAGAGGCGGGCAAAGAGGTTCATCATGGCGCCCTACTCAGCCACAATTGAGCCGCAAACGTAAACAGCCGAATCACCAGCCGGATCGATTCCGCACACCATCGTCGGATCTGTGCAGTTGTTCGAATCGGGATCGCAGCTCAGTGCGCAAGGGAGGAGTGTGTTATTTCCAACAAATCGAGCATCGGGCTACTCGAGGGATCCTTAAAGAAGTGGCCACGGCCGTACCCGCTAGATTTTGTTCCCTGCAGGTCCTTCGGCGTACAACAGTAGAAGTGACTTCGAGACTCGGCCGAAAAAGCCACCCCAGCGCAGTAACTTTTGCCGTTGTGGCCCTGATCTGTGTCGATTGCAGCACAAAATCGGCCTTGTGTGGCAATGGCATTGTCGATCCAGGCGAGGATTGCGACGACGGCAACGACACGGACAACGGCAACGGGTGTTCGGCTGCCTGCCAGCGTGTCGGCACCTGCGGCGACGGAATCGTCCAGGTTCTTTTCGAGCGCTGTGACGACGGTAACGACGACAACACTGATGCCTGCCTCAACGACTGCCGAGAGGCGCGCTGCGGCGACGGATTCGTGCAGCGCGGCGTCGAAGCTTGCGACGATGGAAACGACGTTCCCGACGACGGATGCGACCTTCGCTGTTTCGCGCCGGACGCTGGATTTCCGCGGGCAGACGCAGGCTCCGACGGTGGCGAAGTGGATGGCGGGCCGTTCGTCGACGCTGGGCAAGATGCCGGCGCCGCCGATGCGGGCCAGGACGCTAGCACGGACGCGGACTCGGGATTAGGCCCCGGAATCGACTCCGGTATCGACGCGGGAGTCGACGCCGGTATCGACGCCGGTATCGACGCGGGAGTCGACGCCGGTACGGACGCGGGAGTCGACGCCGGTATCGACGCCGGTATCGACGCGGGAGTCGACGCCGGTATCGACGCAGGCACTGCCCTGGATGCGGGACTCACCGGAATGTGGGCCGACCCCACAGCGTTGGGCTGCGTCTCCACGACCTGCACACCGTCTTTCCCGGGGGCGTGCTGCAATTTGCTCCCGATCCCCGGCGGAACATTTCAGATGGGACGGTCCGAAAATGGTGCCGACAGCTGTCCGTCTTACGGCTATTGCATCGGCGAAGATCAGCCGGAGCACACCGCCACGGTGAGCGCTTTTTCACTCGACGCTTACGAAGTCACGGTCGGTCGCTTTCGGCGATTTGTCGACGTCTATGATGGAGTTCCACCCGCGGCAGGGGCCGGCGCGCATCCAAAAATCCCCGGCAGCGGTTGGAAGAAAGAGTGGAATTATCGCCTGCCCGGCACCAGCGAATCCCTCAATGCCGATGTCTCTTGCGGTGGCATCAACGCTCCCATTTGGACAGCTACTCCAGGCGAAAATGAAGCGCTGCCGATGCACTGCGTGAATTTCCAGGAGGCCTTTGCCTTTTGCCTCTGGGAAGGTGCGCGCCTTCCGACCGAAGCGGAGTGGGAATTCGCGGCGGCGGGCGGTGAAGAAAACCGGCTCTACCCATGGGGGAACGACGTCCCCGTCAATGGAACGAACGCCTCATTTGGTTGGCAGGGCTGGGGAGTCAGCCCGCCTACCTACACCAAGGTCGGCAGCTACGCGCCAAGCCGTTGGGGACAGTATGACCTAGCCGGAAATGTCTCCGAATGGGTCATCGATTTCTTCGATTGGAATGTCAATACCTACCAAGCGCCGTGCAGCGACTGCGCGGTTTTGACGGGCTCGGACCGTTTGGCGCGCGGTGGAAATTGGGACTCCGGCGCAGACCTGCTGCGTTCCGCATACCGGGAGCACTTCCCGGTAACCACGACCTACCCGCCCTTCGACTACGACCCGCGCGGCACTTACATCGGTTTTCGCTGCGCGAAGTAGCCGCTAGAGCGGTTTTCATTTGCGTTGAGCCGACTCTCTTCAGCCGTCATGGCCGGGCTTGACCCGGCCATCCACGTGCATCGTGCTGGCATCCACCGCGTGGATGGCCGGGTCGGGGCCCGGCCATGACGGGAGCGAGATCGACGCAAATGAAAACCGCTCTAACGGCACGCGCCGTTGGAACAGTGTCTTCCGAAGCGGCACGCGTTGTTGCACCTTCCGCAGTTGTAGTCGTCCGAAGGAAGGTACGCTTCGCAGCCATCCACTACGGAATAGTTGCAGTTGGCGTAACCAAGATCGCACTGACGCATACTGCAACTTCCGGCGATACACGCCGAGACGCCGTTCGCTCCACCGCAAGCATTGCCACAAGAACCGCAATTTTCGATGGTGTTGATGGAGGTGCACTGTCCCGCGCAGCAGGTCTCCGCTTGGCCGTCGCAGCGGTTGCCGCAACCTCCGCAATCACGCTCACTCGTCGAAAGATCCGCTTCACAGCCGTTCGTCGGGTCGCCGTCGCAGTCGGCATGGCCGGGAGCACAGCGCACCAGCGCGCAGATTCCCGCTCGGCAGACCGACTCGGCGTTGGGTAAAACGCACTGCACGCCGCAACGTCCGCAGTTCGCGCTGTCGTCGGCTAAAGTGACTTCGCATCCATCGAGGAGATTTGCGTTGCAGTCCGCGCGGCCATCGTCGCAAGCGGCGACCACGCAGTGGCCCTCCACGCACCCGGAAATGCCCGATGGAACCGAGCAGGAGATACCACAGGCCCCACAGTTGGAGGGGTCGGTGCCCAAAACGGACTCGCAGCCGTCGACACGCGAGCCATTGCAATCGGCAAAGCCCTCCGGACAAGCCGAATAAAGGGTCGGCCAGGGGTCCAAGTAAGTGCGGCCTGCCGTGGGAGTCTGCGCCATGGCCGGCTCAAAGGTACCGTTCAAGTTCGAACGTTGAGGGTCCGCGCTTAAACGGATGCGTCCCAAACCGCCGCCGCCGCTGGACCCATCGCAGTAGGCGTCGAGCGTGCCGCCATGCCCCGCCGCCACACTGATTAGCCCAGACACCTCAAGAACTGGCGCGCCAAGCCAGATGGTCCCGCCAGAACCGCCGCCACCACCTCCACCGCCGCCAACGGCGTTCCCGCCAGAGCCGCCGCGCGAGAGGATCGCCCCAGAGATGGAGATGCGCGTAGGCGAAACGATACGCAGCGCGCCGCCGGCACCGCCGCCACCAGCACCGTAGAAAGAACCCAAGCCCGCGGGACAACCGCCCGCACCGCCGCCACCCGCCGAACCCGCGTAGAAGCTTGCGAGAACGGCCAAATCGCTCGCCGCGGTCCCGCCAATCGACCCGCCGCCGCCGCCCTGCCCACAGGGATGCTGGAGAGAAGGCTGCGCGTCGCGGGCCTCATAGGCGGGAACACCGCTGCTGCCACCTGCCCCCGCGCAACCCCCGAGTCCACCGTAATTGCTTCCGCCGCACGCACCGAGGGCGCCGCCCGGGGTTGATCCGCCGCCACCGCCAGCGTACCCACCGCCGCCACCACCACCGCGGCAATAGCCGCCACCAGCGCCGCCCCCGAACTGCCCACCCATCCCGACGCATCCGCCGTGTCCGAAAACGAAACTATCCGCTCCCACGGCGCCAGAGCCGCCGGAACCACCGGAGGGGCATCCACCCACGGTCGATGCAAAAACGCCGGGCAATCCGGTTGCTCCGCCTCCGCCATTGATGGCATCAGCGTCGCCTCCCGCGGATCCCGAGAGGTCGAGCGTTCCGGCAATAACGACATCGCCTTGGGCGCGAAGCTCGAGCCGCGCATCGGCGCCTCCAACTACGCGTACAACGACTCCCGCCGGAATCTGAATCGACGTGTACTGGTAAACGCCGGCCGCGAGCGACAAGCTTCCACCCGGCGCAAACGCCCCCGCCGATCCGTTCGAAGGAAATGGAATACACGCGCCGGCTTCGCAGTGTGCCCAGGCTGCGCAAACAGCGCCGCAACCGCCGCAGTTTTGATCGTCGGACTGGAGGTTCGTTTCGCATCCCGTCCCTGGAATTCCATCGCAGTCGGCGCTGGGAAATACGCAGGATGAGCCGCAGCCGAGGAATTCTGACGCGCAGGCGGCGACACCGCAGGATCCGTGGGCACAATTCGGGTAGCCATGATCGGCAGCGCAGACCTGGCCGCAACGTCCGCAATTAAACACATCGGAGCCGACCTGGCGTTCGCAGCCGTTGCTGCCCTGCTGATCGCAGTCGGCAAATCCCTGATCGCATGCAGACGCCACGCACTTACCGTTCTGGCAGCTGGGCGTACCGTGTGCGACCGTGCAGACTTTTCCGCAACCGCCACAGTTAGCAAGCGAGTCCAGGAGATCGACTTCGCAGCCGTTCCCGGGATCCTGGTCACAGTCGCCAAATCCTGAATCACAGCGCGCAACCGCACAGATCCCGTCGCAACGTGGCGTGGCATGGGGCATTCCGAGGCAGGACACGCCGCACGCGCCGCAGTTATCGAGGGTGTACAGGTCCGTCTCGCAACCCGTGGCCACGTTGTGGTCACAGTCACCGGTAGAGGGGTTGTCGCAAGCGATGAGCGAGCACTGTCCGTCAGCGCATAGACCGCGTCCATTTTTGACGAAGCAAGCCTGGTTACACTGCCCGCAATTGTTCATGTCGATCCGGACGTCGCTCTCGCAGCCATTCGAGGGGTCACCATCGCAGTCCTGATAGCCCGGCTCGCAGCGCGACAAGAGGCACGCGCCTTCGAGACACGATGCGACGCCATGCGCATATTGGCAAACCGTTGAGCACGCGCCGCAGTGGGTGACGTCGGAGGCGAGTGTTGCCTCGCAGCCATCTTGTGCATCGTGGTTACAATCGGCGGTTCCCGCTGCGCATTGCGACGGGCAGACTCCCCGAAACTCGCAGCCGTTGGCCGGATCGCCGTCACAGTCGGCATAGCCGGCGTCGCAAGAGGCAATTTCACAGCGGCCGCCGGCGCAGCGCGCCGACGCCTGGGCAGGAGCGCAGACGCGTCCGCAGGCGCCGCAATTGGCGACCGAAGAATCGAGCGGTGTCTCGCAGCCGTTGGCCGGCGCATGATCGCAATCCGCAAACCCTGCGTCGCAAACCGCGATGGTACAGCGACCGCGGTCGCAAGCCGGCGTGGAGTGCGCGAGGGTACAGAAATTTAGGCAACTACCGCAGGCCTGGGGTGAGGCGAGGTTCGTCTCGCAACCGTTCGCCACGTTGCCGTCGCAATTGGCGAATCCGGCGTCGCAGTGAAGGATCGTGCAAACTCCTTCGGCGCTGCAAGCGCCCGCCGCGTGCGTAAAATTGCAGTTATTTCCGCAGAACCCGCAGTCGGATGCCTCGACCTTCAACCGCAGTGGCGTTTCGCAGCCATTGGAGGGGTTCCTGTCGCAGTCGCCGAATCCGTTCGCGCAGGTAGCCACCGTGCAGATACCTCCTGAACAATGGGCGTTTCCGTTCGCGGCGCTGCAGTGGCGTCCACAGGCGCCGCAGTTATCGTTGCTGTTGCGGATGTCGGTTTCGCAACCGTTCTGCGGCAATCCGTCGCAATCGAGGAAGCCGGGCCGGCAATTCCCAGCGCAGCCGGCACTGTGGGCGAGGTCGACTTCGCAGCCGTTGGCCGAATCGTTGTCGCAATTGGCATAGCCGGGATCGCATGAGCCAACCAAACATTGGCCGTTCACGCAGGCCGGAACTGCATGCGGCAAATTACAAACGCGCCCGCAGGCGCCGCAGTTCGCGGCCGACGTTGCGGTCGGAACCTCGCAGCCATTGTTGGCGTCGTGATCGCAGTCGCTAAATCCAACGGCGCAAATCGCGAATTGGCAATGCCGATTGAAGCAAGCCCCAAACGCGTGCGGATAGTCGCAACGCGTTCCACAGGTTCCGCAATTTTCGGTGGAATCCAGAGACGCTTCGCAGTCATTGAATCGGTGATCGCAATCCGTATAACCGGGATCACAACGCTCGACCTGGCAAGCGCCCCGCACACACGACATTTCCGCGGCGTGCTCGCCCGAGAAGCAGGCCCGCCAGCATTGGCCGCAATTCGCGGTGTCGGTAGCCAGCTCCGCTTCGCAGCCATTCAGATCGTTTCCGTCGCAATTGCCGCGGCCAGGGGGACAGACCAACTGGCAGTTGGGACCTAACCGGGCATTTTCCCATTCACAGCCATTGTCTGGATTGTGATCGCAATCGGTCCATCCGGTTTCACAAGAGGCGATAGCGCAACGCGCACCGGCGCACGTCGAGACCGCGTGGGCCAAGTGACAGACCTGGCCACAACTTCCGCAATTGTTGGGTTCGCCGTTGTAAAGGTTAGCTTCACAGCCATTTGTGGCGTCGCGATCGCAATCGGCCCGGCCGCGACTGCATTGATCGGCGGCACAAACGCCTCGAACACAACGCGTTGTATCGGTTCCCGGAAGAATGCAGAAGTGATTGCACGCTCCGCACTGGTTGGATCGCGTGTAGAGATCGGTCTCGCAGCCATTGCGCGCGTTGCCGTCGCAATCGCCGAATCCGGCGATCTGGCAACTGTTCGGGCAAGCAGCACCCGGCGTGGGCTGGTGGTACTCGCAGCCATTCGCCACGTTTCGATCACAATCGAGATAACCGGCTTCGCAATTGAGGAGTTGGCAAGCGCCGCCGAGGCAGGTTCCCGAACCATGCGTGTACTGACAGCTGTGGCCGCAGGCTCCGCAATTGGTCCTGGTTTCCAACAGATCTGTTTCGCAACCATTGGCCGGATTCTGATCGCAGTCGGCCCACCCAGACTGACAGGCGCCCATGGCGCAGGTTCCGTTCGCGCATTGCGCACCAGCGTGCGCAAAGAAACAGGCCTGGCGACAGCGTCCGCAGTTGTTGACCGACGTATTGATGTTGGTTTCGCACCCGTCCACGACGTTGGCATTGCAATCGGCCCACCCTGCCTCGCAAACGCCGACACCGCAGCGACCGCCGTCGAAGCAGCTTCCCGAACCATGCGCAACATTCGCGCAGCTATGCCCGCAGCGTCCGCAGTTATCGACGCTGAGCGCCAACGTGGTCTCGCAGCCATTTCGCAGATCGTGATCACAGTCGGCAGCGCCGGCAAAGCAAGATCCTATGGCGCAGACCCCATTCACGCAGGCCGCATAGCCGGCGGCGACTGAGCAGCGATGGCCACAGGCGCCGCAGTTGTTGATGTCGGTTAACGTGTCGACTTCGCACCCATTGCCCTGCACGTGATCGCAGTCTGCTTGGCCGTGCGCGCAGAAGCCTGGGCACGCGGCAAGGCCACCCAACGCCATTTCGCAGCCGTTGGCCGGATTCTGATCGCAATCGCCAAAGCCGGGTTCGCAGGCGGAAAGAACGCAGGCTCCTCCGACGCAGGAAGCGACGCCGTGAGTAAAACCGCAAGCACGACCACAGGCGCCACAATGATCAGCGTTGGATTGAAGGTTGGCTTCGCACCCGTTGGCGGCATTCCCGTCGCAATCGGCGAAAGAACCCGCGCAAGCCGCCGCTGCGCATGCCGCGGCCACGCATCTGGCAGCCCCGTGGGCGGCCGAGCAAGCATGCCTGCATGCGCCACAATGAGCCGGGTTGAGATCGAGGTTGACCTCGCAGCCGTTGGCGACGATGCCGTCGCAATCCGCGTAGCCCGCGTGACAGGTCGCAATGCCGCACGTTCCCTTGATGCACTTCCCAGTTCCGTGAGCGATGTCGCATCGGTGGTCGCAACCGCCGCAATGGTCGGCGTTCGTGCTTGTGTCGGTTTCGCATCCATTGGCCGCTGAACCGTCGCAATCGGCGGAGCCCGCTGAGCAGCTGAGCATGACGCAAGCGCCCGAGAGACAAGCGGCCTTTCCATGGATGGACGCACAGCGATTCCCACACCGGCCGCAATTGGCCGAGCTGGCGCGCAGGTTTGCTTCACAACCGTTTTCT
>JAHFDP010000091.1 GCA_023248955.1 Deltaproteobacteria bacterium | reverse complement strand
AGCGGAAGTTGCGCGCTCTTGCCGCAAGCACCGACGAAAAGCAGAAGCGCCGCGGGAAGCGCGATGGGCGCGAGGAGCCGCGTGCTCGTAGCGAGACCTGCGAAGTCAACATGGCCCGTCGCCTTGAGCAGCAAAAAAATCCCGATCAGAAATCCGAAATCGCCGATGCGGTTGACGACGAAGGCCTTGCGTCCTGCAGCGGCTTTCGCTTCGTCGCTGTACCAAAATCCAATGAGTAGATAGCTGCAGAGACCGACACCTTCCCAGCCGATGAACATGGCCACTAGGTTGTCGGCCATGACCAAGACGAGCATCGCGGCGACGAAGAGGTTTAAGTAGCTGAAGTAACGCCACTGCGCCGGGTCTTCCTCCATGTAGCCGATGGAGAAGAGATGAATCAGAAAGCCGACGCCGGTGATGACGAGCAGCATCACCGAGGTCAGACGATCGACTTGCAAACCAAGCGGCGCGTGGATACGGCCGACCTCAATCCAGTCCAGCGCGATCTGGTGCAGCATGGTGCCGCTGGCGACAGACTGGAACGCGGTGAAGGCGAGCAGGAACGCGAGCAGCACAGTGGTGCTGGCGATCGCCGCCACCGTTTTCTTCTCCATGTATTTGCCGAGCAGGCCGTTCAGCGCCGCGCCGAAAAGCGGCAAGAGCACCATTAACGCCAGGTATTCGACACGGACGTGGTGCGCAGGAGCAAACATGTAGAGGTTCGGCGGGTGCATCAGTTCCTCAGCTCGATGACTTCATCGAGGTTGATCGTCTCTTTCGAGCGGAACACGGCGATGACGATCCCCAGGCCAACGGCAGCTTCCGCGGCGGCCACCGCGATGACGAAAAACACGGTCGAGTGGCCGGCGAGTCCGTGGCGCAACATCTCGTTCGGTTGTACGCGCACGAGTGGAAAACGGGCGAAGGTCAAGAAAACAAGGTTGGCGGCGTTGAGCATCAGCTCGATGCTCATGAGCAACACCAGCGCGTTGCGGCGAACGACGACACCGACCGCACCCAGCGCGAAAAGGGCCGCGGCGAGCGCGAGGTAGTGACCGGGGCCGATCATCAAATCTTCCCCTTGGCCACCACGACCGCGCCGATAATCGCCACGAGCAAGAGCAAGCTCGTGAGCTCGAATGGCAGCACTTGGTCGAGATAAAGCGAACGCCCGACCGTGGCGGTGGTCCCGAAAGTTGGGCTGGCCGTGGCGACGTCGAAGACGCGTCCCGTTCGCGTCAGCAGGGCGTCGCCGCCCACTTTCACTGCCGCCGCCAACACCGACGCGACGCTGAGCGCGCCGATGATTTTCGCGCCGGTTATTCGCGGGCGGCCCAGCTCTTCGTCGCGCAGATTGAGGAGCGAGATCACGAAGACGAAGAGCATCATCACGGCGCCCGCGTAAACAAGCACTTGCAGCACGGCAATGAGTTGGGCGCCGAGCGTGAGGTAGAGACCCGCCAGAAAAAAGAGCGACGCGACCAGCGAAAGGGCGGCGTGAATCGGATTTTTCGAAACGACAACGCCGACGCCGCCGAGCAGCGTTCCCACGGCCAAGAGATAAAAAAGCGTCGTCACGCTTTCACCTTCGAATCAAAATCCGCGCGGAATTTTTCGATGTAGCTCTTGAGCGGCATCGCGGCGCCGTCGAAAAGCGCGCAGATCGTTCGCTGCTCACCTTGCCGCGCGATGTTGTAGATGAGATCGACGTCGCCCTTTTCGCCGCGACCATCGACGAGCTTTTTCAAGAGGCGCGCGGCCCAGCCGGTGCCTTCGCGACACGGTGTGCATTGGCCGCAGCTTTCGTGCGCGTAAAATTTCGTCACGTTGTAAAGCGCCCAAGCCATGTCGACCGTTTCGTCGAGCACGATCACGCCGCCGGAGCCGGCCATCGTTTTGGCGCCCTTGAGCGTGTCGAAGTCGCTCTTGAGATCGACCTGATCGGCGGAGAGCACGGCCGACGATGACCCACCGGGAATAATCGCCTTCAACTTTTTCCCGCCGGGAATGCCGCCGCAACGATCGTAAATCAGCTCGCGGAACGTGGCGCCCATTGGCGCTTCCACCACGCCGGGCTTTACCAGATGGCCGCTCATGCAAAAGAGCCGCGTGCCGCCGTTTTTCGGGCAGCCGAGCGCGTGGTAGGCGTCGCCGCCCATTTGCAAAATCGTGGGGATGTTGGCGAGCGTCTCGACGTTGTTCACCGCAGTCGGTTTGCCGAAGAGCCCCGCGTTCGCTGGAAACGGTGGCTTGAGGCGCGGAAAACCCTTTTTTCCCTCGAGCGATTCGAGCAGCGCCGTCTCTTCACCGCAGATGTACGCGCCTGCACCCCGGTGGACGTGCATCTCGATGGCGTAGCCGGTGCCGAACACACTTGGTCCGAGGTAACCCCGCGCGCGCGCTTCGGTGATGGCTGCTTTGAGGCGTGTGATCGGTCCCGGTTCGAACTCGCCGCGGCAGTAGACGTAGACGGCGTGGCAGTCGAGCGCATATGCACCGATGATGCAGCCTTCGATGAAGCGGTGCGGATCCAATTCGAGAACGTAGCGATCTTTGAACGTGCCCGGCTCGCCTTCGTCGGCGTTGATGACGAGGTATTTGGGCGTCGCTTTTTCTTTGCGAACGAACGACCACTTCATCCCCGTCGAAAATCCAGCACCGCCGCGGCCGCGCAAATTTCCTTTGGTGACTTCGGCCACGATGTCGTCGGGCGTGCGCTTGAACGCCTCGGGCGCGGTCTTGTAGCCGCCGATGCGTTCGTACCCAGCCAGTGTGTACGAATCGGGTTCGCCCCAGTGCTTCGTTAAAATCCTATCCGACACGTTCGAGCTCGCTGATGATCGCGTCCAATTTCTCGGGCGTGAGTTTCTCGTCGAAATAACGATCGTTCACCTGCATCGCCGGCGCGGTGCCGCACGACGCCAGGCAGCTCACCGGCTCCACGCTGAATTTTCCGTCGGCGGAAATCTCGTGCGGCCGTGCGCCGACGCGCGTGCAGGCCTGCTCCAGCAGCTTTTCGCCGCCCAAAAGCGCGCAGGAGAGGTTCGTACAAATTTGCAAATGGTTCGTACCGACCGGCTTCAACCGAAACAGCGTGTAAAACGCCGCTACTTCGCGCACGCGCGTGGACCAGAGCTTGAGCCGCGTCGCCACGTAGCTGAGCGTCTCGGTCGAGAGCCAGCCAAGCTCTCTTTGCGCAGCATGCAGCGCGGGCAATAACGCGGCTTGCGAACGCTCGGGAGGAAAACGCGCCAACGCAGCTTCGAGCTCAGCGTCGAAGCGGGCCTGCTGCTCGGGATTGAAGGGAGAGGCGACCATCCGAGGCGGCGGAAGCTAGGGCACACCCGCCGGGGTGTCAACGAAAGTTGCTACTTGGTGACCTTCTCGAAGAACACCGCGAGGTCGGCCTTGGATGCCTGACTGTTGGCGACCCTGAGAACGATGTCAAACATCGCGTCGTCATCAGCCTCGACTTCAACACCGTTTATCTCGAGAAACACGATAGCGGCCAGCGTGGCCGTGCGCTTATTTCCGTCGAGGAAGGGATGATTCTTCGCCAAATGAAACAGGTAAGCCGCGGCCATCTCGAAAAGAGTGCCGTGCAAATATTCACCACCGAATGACGCTGACGGCATGGCCAGTGCCGATTCAAGAAGTCCCATATCGCGCACGCCATCCAGACCGCCCCAGCGCTCAAGCTGCATGGCGTGCAGAGCCAGGGTTCGCTCCAACGTCAGAAAAACCGGCTCGGTCATGCGTCAGCAAGCCGCTTGAAGACGTTGGCGTACCGCTTGTTGACCTTCTCGACGACATCCCAAAACTTCCTGTCATCCGCAGCTTCTTTCTTGCTGCGCTTGTGCGAAACCATAATCACGTTTCCCACAATCGAGACCTCCACCGGCATGCCAGCCTTGAAACCGCTCGCTTCCAGGATCGGCTTATCGAGTACCAGCGCAACGCTATTTCCCGAGCGGGTAAGCTTCTTCGTCATGACGAACCTCCGTACGTACGATTATAATGCTTCGTACGTACGCCGGCAATCCACATTTACCTCGGGTTGGTGGCGCAAAGGCAATCCGATAATGTCCGCGCCATGATCAACCGCTCATGCTTTGCACTCTTCGCGGCGCTGTCGCTGACGCGTTGCACGTTGGCAAATTTGACCTCGCCCGAAGATGGGGGAGCGGGCGAGGACAGCGGTCTCTCCGACGGCAGCAACCTGCATCAAGATGGCGGGAACGACGCGGGCATCGATGGTGGCGGTACGATTTCGGACGCTGGAAATTCGACGAGCGACGCGGGCGCTGCGAGCGGCTGCACGCCAGCCAATACCAGCGCGCTCGCTCCGGTCACCGTGCATCAATCCATGCCCTTCGGCGCCAACGTTTGCAGCGCGGTGGAAATCAATTTGATCTACGCGGCCTGCTTCTTCGGCGGCGACTGCGCGGGATGGAAGAGCGCCCACGCTTCCTGTGCCGCGTGCGTCTTCACCTCCGACACCTCGGCAGCCTGGGGACCCTTCGTCACGCACACCTCCCGCGCGCCGCTCGACGCGAATGAGCTCGGCTGCATCGATAATTTCGGGACCGGTTGCGGCGCGGTCTACGGCAACTACGCGAGCTGCCAAAACATGGCCTGCGAAAACAACACCGCCTGCGCGCACGCGGTAACGGCGGACCTCCGCCAGTGCCACACGGCCGCTGCGTCGGGCGGCTGCAAATCGCAAGCGGTTGCTTTCGCTTCATCCAACTGTCTCGACGTCGTCAACAACCGCGCCGCCAACGTTTGCTTCCCTGCCTCCGGCAGAGATGCCGACACGAAAGCGTTCGTCGTGGCCATGGCAACCGCGTTCTGCGGACCGCCTTGAGCGCACGGACCGCGGCACTTAACAGTTGCAGTTCATTCTAGTTTGCACTTCGCCGGTCGCTGCGTTGTACGCGGCTGGTCCTTCTGCTACCGACGCCTTTTTCCCTCTGGAGATCCCATGAAACGTGTTCTTTGCGCTGCACTCGTCATCGCCGCCGGTTGCAAATCCAACGCACCTTCCACGTCCGCGCCGGGCGCCGCGCCGCACGACAACGCTCCAGCCGCAAGCGCAGGTGACACCATTCTCGTCGGCGAAGTCGGTTCGATGACCGGCGCCGAAGCGACCTTCGGAACCTCCAGCGACAATGGCATTCGGCTCGCGGTGAAAGAGCTCAATGCGGCGGGCGGCATCAAGGGAAAGAAGCTCGCCGTCAAGGTGCTCGACGACGAAGGCAAGCCCGAAGAAGCGGCGACGGCCGTGACCAAGCTCATCACCAGCGATCATGTGGCGGCGATTCTCGGCGAAGTCGCGTCGACGCGATCGCTGTTCATGGCCGATGTTGCGCAGCGGCTGCAGGTGCCGATGGTTTCGCCGTCCTCGACGAATCCGAAAGTGACGGAGAAAGGCGATTTCATTTTCCGCACCTGCTTCATCGATCCGTTTCAAGGTGAAGTGATCGCCAAATTCGCCAAGACGAATCTCAAGGTCGACAAGGTCGCCATCCTGCGCGACGTCCGCAACGACTACTCGGTGGGGCTCGCCAACTTCTTTACCGACACGTTCAAAAAAGAAGGCGGCACCATCGTCGGCGACGAATCCTACTCGGCAGGCGACGTCGATTTCCGCGCGCAGCTCACTAAGCTCAAGGGGCTCTCGCCGCAAGCGCTGATCATTCCCGGCTACTACACCGACGTGGCGCTCATCGCGCGGCAGGCGCGCGAGCTCGGCATCAATGTGCCCATGCTCGGCGGCGACGGTTGGGACAGCCCCAAGCTCACCGAAATGGGTGGCGTGGCAATCGAGGGCAGCTATTTCGTGAATCACTATTCGGTCGAAGATCCGTCGCCGCGCGTGCAAGGCTTCATCGCCAAGTACAAAGCGGCCGCGGGCGGGCAAGTGCCAGATTCGCTGGCGGCGCAGGCGTACGACACGATGCTCGTGCTCGCCGACGCCATGAAGCGCGCGAAAGATCTCTCCGGGCCAGCCGTGCGTGATGCGCTGGCCGCGACGAAGGATTTTCCGGGCGTCACCGGCGACATCACCATCGACGACAAGCGAAACGCGCGCAAAGCGGCCGTGGTGTTGAAGATCGCGCCGGGTGGAAAATACGAGTTCGTGCAGAAAATTCTTCCCTAGGAGTCCCCTCCCCCCTTGAAGGGGAGGGCTAGGGTGGGGGGCCGAATGCATCTCGTCACCCCCACCCTGACCCTCCCCCGTAAAAGGGGGAGGGAACTTGCGTTGACCCTCTCCCAAAAAGGGGGAGGGGACTTTCGTTCGGCCTCACGTGAAAGAAGAACATGATCGAATTCATCCAGCACATCGTCAACGGGCTTTCGGTCGGCGCGATCTACGCGCTGATCGCGCTCGGGTACACCATGGTGTACGGCGTGCTCCAGCTCATCAACTTCGCCAACGGCGACGTGCTGATGGTGGGCGCGATGCTTGGCTATTACATCGGCCAGTGGACGGGCTTCGGCGCGCGGCCCTCGTACCTGGGCGCCGCGGCGCTTCTCGTGATGGCTATGGTTTGCTGCGGCGTGCTCGGCTTTTTCATCGAGCGATTCGCCTACCGTCCGCTGCGCGATCGGCCGCGCATCAACGCGCTGATTACCGCCATCGGTATTTCGTTTCTCCTCGAGTATGGCGGGCAACTCGTTTTTCATCCGGGCCCGTTTGCATTCAACGTGGTGCCCTACACACCGCCGTTGCAGTTCGGTGGGCTTTACGTTTCCGCGTCGGACATCATCGCCCTCGGACTGGCGGTGGCACTGATGTTGACGCTGCAGTGGATCGTTTTTCGTACCCGCGTCGGCATGGCCATGCGCGCCATTTCGCATGATCCCAACATCGCCGCGCTGATGGGCGTCAATACCGACCTCGTGATCAGCTTCACCTTCGTGCTTGGCGCGGTGCTCGCCTCCGCAGCAGGCATGCTCTACGCGACGAAGTACCATCGCGTCGATCCGCTCATGGGTCTGTTGCCCGGCCTCAAGGCCTTCGTGGCCGCGGTGCTCGGCGGCATCGGTAACGTGCCCGGCGCCATGGCCGGCGGAATTTTGCTCGGTCTCGTGGAAGAACTCGTCGCCGGCTACACGTCGTCGTCCTACCGCGACGCCATCGCCTTCGGCATCTTGATTCTGGTTCTCCTCGTGAAACCGGCCGGACTTTTCGGCAGCACGGCGACGGAGAAGGTATGAGCGAAAAAATAGACGGGCAAGTGGGGCAGGCACGAAGGTCGGCTTCGCCGACGAGTGCCGTGGGGCAAAGCCCCAGTTCCCCCCTGTCCAGGGGGGCGGAGGGGGGTACACTTACGCAACACTTCAACAACGTGTGGCCGCTCGCTGTCGGCGTCGGCGCGCTCCTGCTCTTGCGCCTCGTCCTCCCCGATGCTGGCGGTAGCTATTTCATGCAGATTGCGCTGCTGGCGGGCTGCAACATCATCGCCGCGGTTTCGCTCAACCTCGTCAACGGCGCCACCGGGCAATTTTCCCTCGGCCACGCCGGCTTCATGGCGGTCGGTGGCTACACGGCGGCAAAGTTGCTCGCGGCTTTTGGCCCGACGCTGCCCGCCTTCGTCGTCGCGATCGTCCTCGCGGGTCTCATCGCGGCGCTCACCGGGTATCTGGTCGGCAAGCCGTCGCTTCGTTTGCGCGGCGACTACCTCGCCATCGTCACCTTGGGCTTCGGCGAAATCATCCGCGTGCTGATCGAAAACACGCCCGCGCTCGGCGGCGCCACCGGCCTCTCTGGCATAGATATGCCGGCCGACGTTTTCTGGATCGGCCTCGCCGCGCTGATCACCGTGCTCTCCATTCGCCGCCTCATCGAATCGACGCATGGCCGCGCGTTTCTCGCTGTGCGCGAAGACGAAGTCGCCGCCGAAGCGATGGGCGTGGACACCACCGGTTACAAAGTTCGCGCGTTCGTCATCAGCGCGTTTTTCGCCGGCGTCGCGGGCGCGCTGATGGGCGGCCTCTACCACAACCTTTCGCCCAAGAGTTTCACCTTCATCAAGAGCATGGAAGTCGTGGCCATGGTGGTGCTCGGAGGGCTGGGCAGCATCACTGGCAGCATCGTTGCCGCGATTTTGCTGACACTGCTCCCCGAGGCGTTGCGGCCGCTGCAAGAGCACACCGGACTCGATTTCCGGATGACGATTTATTCGCTCACGCTGATTCTGCTGATGCTCTTCCGTCCGGAAGGTCTGCTCGGGCGCCGCGAGGTTTGGGATTTATGGAAGAAGAAGCGCAAAGCCACGCCCCAGCCCGTCGGCAGCGACGCGCGCCCCGCCATTCTGCGCGCCGAGCACGCCACCATGCGATTCGGCGGACTCGCCGCGGTCAGCGATTTCAACATCGCGCTACGACCGGGCGAATTGTGCGCGCTGATCGGTCCCAACGGCGCCGGCAAGACCACGCTCTTCAACATGCTGACCGGCGTTTACATGCCGACCGAAGGCAGCATCAACGTCAACGGCCGCGACACGCGCGGACTCGCACCGCACGAGATCAACGCGCTCGGCGTGGCGCGCACGTTTCAAAATATTCGGCTCTTCAAGCAGCTCTCCGCTTTCGACAACGTGCGCATCGCGTGTCACGGCGCGGCGCGCGAAAGCATGGCCGGCGCGGTGACGCGCACATCGAAATCGGTGGCGGAAGAAGCGTGGATCGCGCGGCGTGCGGATGAGTTGCTCGCGGTGATGGGCCTCTCGCAACGCGCGGACGAGCTGGCGCGCAACCTTCCCTACGGCGAACAGCGCCGCCTTGAGATCGCGCGCGCGTTGGCCACGAGCCCGAAAGTCCTGCTCCTCGACGAGCCCGCCGCCGGCATGAACGGCAGCGAGACCGCGCAGCTCATGGACATGGTGAAAGACATTCGCGATCGCTACAACTTGGCGATTCTTTTGATCGAGCACGACATGAAGCTGGTGATGGGAATCTCCGAGCGGATTTTCGTACTCGACCATGGCGTCACGATCGCCGAGGGCGAGCCGCGCGCCATTCAGCAAGATCCGAAAGTGGTCGAGGCCTATCTCGGCGCGGCGAGCGAGGACGCGGCATGACGACGACGCTGCTCAAGGTCGAAAATCTCGACGTGTATTACGGTGCAATACACGCCTTGCACGGCGTGTCGCTCGAGGTGCAGGAAGGCGAAATCGCCACGCTGATCGGCGCCAACGGTGCTGGCAAATCAACCACGCTGCGCGCCGTTTCCGGCATGGTGCGGCCCAAATCCGGCAGCGTTGTTTACAAAAACGAATCCATCGCGGGATTGAAACCGCACAACCTCGTGGCGCGCGGCGTTGCGCATGCACCCGAGGGCCGCGGCATTTTCCCGGCGCTCACGGTGCGCGAAAATCTCGAACTGGGTGCGTATCTGAGGCGCGATCGCGACGGCATCGACGCGGACATTCAGCGCGGCTTCACGCTCTTTCCGCGGCTCAAGGAACGCGAGCGGCAGACCGCTGGAACGCTCTCCGGCGGCGAGCAGCAGATGCTGGCCATTGCGCGCGCGCTGATGGCACGTCCCAAATTGCTTCTGCTCGACGAGCCCAGCCTCGGCCTGGCGCCGCAGATCGTGGCGCTCATTTTCCGCATCTTGCGCGAGATCAACGCGCAGGGGATGACGATTCTCCTGGTCGAGCAGAACGCCCATTTGGCGCTCGGAATTGCGGCGCGCGGTTACGTGCTGGAGACTGGAAAAGTGGTCATGAGTGGAACCGGCAAGGAGCTGCTCGCGAGCCCGGCTGTGCGCAAGGCGTATTTGGGCGAGTAATACAAACGATCACGAATGTAATCGCACTCCCTGACTTACGCCTCAAACTCGCTCCCCAACTCCCGCCGCATCAGGAAGTCTGAGCGGGGGGACAAGAATCCCGCAAGCTCCGCCTTTGCCACTCGCGTTCCCCCCGCGCCCCCCGCTCGCGCTCGCCAGCGCGCTGGCCTTCGCACGAGCTCTACGCCTCAAACTCGCTCCCCAACTCCCGCCGCATCAGCTCCACGATGGCCCGCTTCGGCGACAACCCTTCGTGCAGCATGCGGTAGGTGCAGTCGTGAATCGGCATCTCCACGCCGAGTTTTTGCGCGAGGTCGTGCACGCTCTTCGCCGTCCGCACGCCCTCGGCAACCTGGCCCATCGCCGCGAGAATGTCCGGCAGCTTTTGCCCGCGGCCCAGCTCCATCCCCACATGGCGATTGCGCGACAACTCGCCCGTGCAGGTCAGCACCAAATCGCCCATTCCCGCCAGGCCCGCCAACGTCAGCGGATTGGCGCCGCGCTTCACCGCCAGCCTAGACACCTCCGTGAGCCCGCGTGTCATCAAACCGGCGCGTGCGTTATTGCCGAGCTCCAGTCCATCGGAGACGCCAGCGGCGATCGCAATCACATTTTTGAGCGCGCCGCCGAGCTCCACACCGGCCACATCGGGCGAGGTGTAGCAGCGAAAAAAGTCGTTGGTGAAAGCCTTCTGCGCGGCCCTGGCGATGTAAACCCAATGTGCGGCCACCACCACCGCGGTGGGCAATTTCTTGGCCGTCTCCTTCGCGAAGGACGGCCCCGACAAATAGCAGAGGTAGGGCTGCATCTCGGGCGGCAGCACTTCGTCCAGCACTTCGTCCATGGTGAGCAGCGTGTCGTTTTCGATGCCCTTGGATGCGCTCACAATGGGAACGTGCGGCGGAAAATAGGCGTGAGCCTCCGTGACCACGGCGCGCATGGCGTGGCTTGGCGTGGCCAACAACACAAGCTCGGCGCCGTCGAGCGCGGTGCGCAAGTCCGTCGTGCCGCTCACCAAATCACCGAGAGGAATGCCGGGCAAGTAGCGCGGGTTTTCATGCTGCTCGTTCAGCGCACGCGCAATCGCGGCGTCGCGGGCCCAGATGCGCACGCGGTGGCCATTCGCCGCCAGCACGCTTGCTAGGGCACTGCCCCAACTTCCTCCGCCGATGACCGCAGCTCGCATGCCACCATTGTCGTCGAGGTCCACAGGTCGCGTCCACGGGGCCATGCGCTCGGGACACACAGGGAAACACCGCAGCAACGTGGCGGACACTTGCCTTGCGCATGCTCATCAAGCGCGGCACGGACGCGCGAGGAGCCACCAAATGACGAAACGTTGGGGAAAGAGAATCGCGGTCTTGGCAGTGCTCGCTACACTCGGGGCGGGCGCGGCATTTGCGGCGGCGGATCCCGGCGCACGACGATCGCGGTGGATGAAGCACATGATTGACTCGCGTGTGGAAGATGCGCTGGAGGATCTGAACGCCACGCCCCAGCAGCGACAGGTGATCGATCAGGCCAAAAACGACATTGTGGCGAAGCTGGAAACGCAGATGAAAACGCACGCAGGGCGGCACGCGCTGGCGCAAATCCTCACTGCCGATAACCTCGACCAGAGCGCGTTGGTGA
>JAHFDP010000024.1 GCA_023248955.1 Deltaproteobacteria bacterium | reverse complement strand
CGTCATGGCCGGGCTTGACCCGGCCATCCACGAGAACTTCGATGCACGTGGATGGCCGGCTCTTCGGCCGGCCATGACGACTGGCGCACGTCATCTTGATCCACTCCAACTAACCTCCGCGCCGCGCCGGGTGGGCGGGGGCGGCGCGCGGGGCGGCCCGTGCAAAGCGAGGACTGTCTGACGCCAGCATGGCGATTGCCTCTTTTGCAATCGCCATGCTGGCGGAGTTCCGCAGCAAGCCGGGCCGCCCCGCGCGCTGCCCCCCGCCCGGCGCGTCGCGGGCCCGGCCCGTCGCCCAGGCTAAAAGTAATTTTAGAAAAGCTACCCTGCGAGCGCGATCGAAGGATCGAGCGAAGCCGCCGCCCGCGCGGGAAGAAACGCTCCGCCGAGTGCCGCCACCAAAGCAAGCCCGAGCGCGAGCGCGAAGTACGTCGGTTCAAACGAAAAAAAAGTTTCCGGTTTGAACGGAAAATCGGGCAGGTAGTGCGCCGCGCCGCGATCGGCAGCCCACGCAGCACCGCGGCCGATCAAGAGCCCCACCGTTCCGCCCAGCGCGCCGAGCAGCGCCGCTTCCGCCAGCAACAGATTTCGGACGTCGCCGCGCGTCGCGCCCACGCTTCGCAGAATTCCGATTTCACGTCGCCGTTCGCGGACGCTGGCGTACATGGCGTGCGCGATGTTGACCGCCGCGAGCATTGTGATGAGCACGGACAAGAGGCCGAGTGTCAGCGTCACCACGGCGATCGCTGCGCCGACTTGCTGCGAGAGTCGGCGCTCGCTTTCGTCGATTCCGTAGCCCATCCCGCGCACCGCGGCCACGAGGGCGGGAACGCGGTCCGGCGTTGTCGCGCGCAGCACCACGGCGCCGTACGTAGAAGCGTCCTGGCCAAGTGCGCGGTTAATGCGTCGCACCGACTCGAGTGGCATCGTCACGCCACCGAGCAGCGCGCGCTCGGAGAGGCCGACGATTTGGAGTCGAGTATCGATGGGCGAAGACGACTGAGCGCCGCCGACAAAACTTTTTCCGAATGCGCAGGGAAATTGAAAACCGACCAGCATCGAGTCGGTGAGTTTGGGAAGTCCGCGGCTCGGCGCGAAGCTGCGGTTGTAAATTTCCAGCAAGCGGCGGTTGACCAGCACCGGGATCGCTGCGTCGGGTCCCCAGTCGGAAAAGGGTTGGCGAGCATCGGCGGAGAGAAGGCGCGCGTCGACGCCGACGGCGATGATGTCGAAAAAAACCTCGAGATGTTTTCCGAAAAAGTTGCCGTTGTAGGCGGAGAGCGCGGGGACGCGCAGCGGCAGCTTGGCGAAAACGTCGGCGACGCCCGGTAGCGTGCGCAGGCGGCCCAGCGCTACCTCATCGAGCTGGCCGCCGCCGAAAAGTGAGCCCAGCGCAACTTGCGGCGGAACGACTTCGATGGTCAGCGCGTCGGCGGGAAACACTTTTTCGCGCACCACCGTGCCGACGCCGTTGCCGAGTCCGAGGAAAAAAAAGAGCGAGCCGATCCCGAAGGCGATGCCCGCCGCCGAGAGTGCGAAGCCGCGGGCGTTGGCGCGCACGTTGATTCCCGCGAGCGCGACGAGGCGTGCGGTTCTCACGCCGCGCCCTCGCTGTTGGTGTCTTGCACGAGTTGACCTGCGCGCAGAAGGAGACGCCGCTGCGCCACGCGGGCCACCCGCAATTCGTGTGTCACGACGATCAGCGTCACGCCGGTTTCGCGCGCCAGCCGCCCGAAGAGATCGATAATTTCCGCGCCGGTGGTGGCATCGAGATTGCCGGTCGGTTCGTCGCACAAGAGCAGCGGTGGCCGCAGAAAAAGCGCGCGCGCAATGGCCACGCGCTGCCGTTCACCGCCGGAGAGTTGGCCCGGCTTTTGGGCGACTTTGTCCGCGAGGCCGATCGTGGTGAGCGCTTGCACCGCGCGCGCTTTTGCATCGTTGTCGGCGGCCTTCGCAAAAAAGCTCGGCAACAAAACGTTCTCGAGCGCGGTGAGTCCGGAGAGCAAATTAAACGACTGGAAGATGAAGCCCACCGCGCGGTTGCGGAATGTGGCCAGGTCCGCGTCGCTCTTTGTCGGTACGTCTTCGCCCTCGACGGAGACGTTGCCCGTGAAGTCGCGATCGAGCCCGCCGATTATATTGAGTAGTGTTGACTTGCCCGAGCCGGAGCGGCCTTCGATGGCCAAAAATTCGCCGCGCGCGACAGAGAGATGGATGTTCGAGAGAATCGATTGCTCGCCGTACTTTTTGGTAACGCCGCGCACTACGACCGCGGGCGCAGTCATTTTGCCACACCCGTTGCAACGACCGGGGATAGCGCGAGATCGAGCGCCAGCCCGCCCGGTGCCGGCGCGAGGGCCAGCGCAGCGCGCCACGTGGCCAGCGGTTGAATCACCACGCCGATCGTCGAGCGCATCATGAAGCTGGTGGGGCCGCTGCCGTAGGCCGAAGAGGGAAGGGCGCTGACCGCGTGGGCGAAGGCCGGAAAATCTAGCGACAGCGCCACACCGGCCGTGCCGAACAGCGCGGTAGCGGAAGCTGCTGGAAATGTGGCGCGCGTTGGGCCCGCGGCCGATTCGAGCAGTTGAGCCGGATCGACACCGCCGCCAGCGACGGCGAGAAGGTCTCCTTTTTGCGACCACGAAAGTCCGTCGCCCAGCGCGTAGTGAACCGTGGTGACCGAGACGCCGCGAACGGTTGATTTCACAGCGCGAGATCCGATCCGTGGCAAAAGTGTTTCGGCTTGCGCGAGAAGTTTTTCGACGCGCGTCGGATCTTTCACACGCATCAGACCGGCGAGCCGAACCGCGCGAAAAAGATTGGTGCGCGCCGGATCGAAGTTCGCGTCCAAGCAATCGGCGATCGGCGCGTCGGACTGCAAGGCGAGGCTCATCACCGCGCCGGGCTGAACGTTGGACAACGCGGCGTCGAAATCAAATCCGCCCTCGGTCGTGAGCGTGCGGAGGCGACCTAGCAGCGCGCCAACGACGGGTAGATACCAAGCATCCGCATGGCCCGTGAGCTTCGCCAAGTCGAGTCCGGTGCGCAGATAAAGCGGCGCGCCCGAGGGCAAATGCGCGAGCAAATCAGCACCACCGCCCGGCATGAAGAGTGCGGCGCCGGCCGCTTCTTGCTCAGATGTTTGCACGAAAACGCGCAGCGACATTTCGTTGTTTGCGAGCGAAAGTCCCACGGCCAAAAGCGGTGGCCAGTCGATGCCCTTGATTGCAACGAGCGGCGAAGGCGGCGCCAGCACCACCAGATCGCGATCGCCGAGCCGCGCGGTTACCTGTTGCCAGCGCGGTGAGCGCGCAAGACTCTGATCGTCGCGCCGCGAAGCAGCCAGCGCAACCATTTCGTCGCAGCCCGCCAGTGCGCTGGCGATGAGATAGCCGTGCATGAACGTGTAAGCGAACAACGGCGGCAGACTCGCGCCGCGCGCCAGCGTATGCACTTTGATGCCGTTGCGCTCACTGACCGCGGTCGTGATGAGACCCGCCCGTTCGCGTGCCAGCCGTTCCACGAATTCGCCAGCGCGTTTTTCGTCGAGCACCGGCAGCGCCACGTAACCGCCGCCGCGTGGACGCGCGCCGCCCGGTGACTCGATGGACACGGCCAAACCACCGGTCGCATCCACGCCGGCCTGCGCCCAGCCTGGTGCGGCGAGCGGATCGAATCCGAGCTGCTGCGTAACATCGGTATGCCACGCGGCGAATTGCTCGCCCGCCGGTGTGGTCTTGAGGGCATCTGAAAGCGCGGCGGCTCGCGCGGCGAAGACGCCGATATTGGGAACGATGGCCGCAATCGATGCGTCGGACGCGATTAACGTCGCAGGGGGCGGTCGCGGCGTCTTCCCGCATCGTCCGCAGCCCAACAGTGAAATTGACAAAATCGCAACTATTTTAAAGGTACGCATCGAGCGCGGGAAGCTAACAGCGGGCCACTTCTGCTACAAGGCGCCGTCTCGTGACTTCTTCTGTGATTCACACCTGCGCTACGCCCGGAACGGCGCTGCCCGATTGGCCCGCGTTGTTCGGGCATGTGGACGGGGCGCGGCCGCTGGAGTTGGAGCTTGGATTTGGCCGTGGTCACTTCGCGCTGGATCACGCGCGGCTGCATCCCGAGCGTGATCTGGTGGCCATCGAAGTGCGGCGAAGCGATTGCGACGATTTGCGCGCGCGCGTGATTCAGCGGCAACTTGTAAATTTGATAGTGCTGCAGGGCGACGCGCGGTTGCTCGTGCCGAGTTGTTTCGCCCCGGCTTCGCTGGATGCAGTGCACGTTCACTTTCCCGATCCCTGGTGGAAGAAGCGGCATTGGAAGCGGCGGCTGGTAGACGCGGATTTGGCACGGTCGCTCTGGACGCCGCTTCGCCCAGGCGGTGAGCTCGACGTGCGCACCGACATCCGCGGTTACGCGCTGGAAGCGCTCGCCGTGCTCGAGGAAGCGGGCTGGGGCAACGTCGCTGGCAAAGGCGAGCTGTGGCCGGAGACACCTGAGGTTTTGTCAAGTCGGGAGCGCCGGTACGCCATCGAGAAAACGCTCGTCTACCGCATGCGGTTTTTGCGGCCGACGGAAGGAAACGCCGCGCAGCCGAGCCGCAGCGGACGTTCCTGGGTCGACCGAAAGCGGAAATAATACAAACGATATAGAAGGTATTACGCGGCCACGCGCGGTTGGCCGCGCCGCTCCACGCGGCACTTGAGCTCGGCGAGGCCGTGGTGCAGCCGCTCCAATTCTTGCCGTTTACCGGTGTGCGTGAAAGTGACATGCACGAATCCGTTGTCGCGGTGTTCGAAGCGCAGTTCGCTCGGCATCAACCGCAACTTGGCGAAGAGCTGCGAAATCTGTTCCACGCCGCGCTCCTCGAGGATCAGCCGCTCTTCGCAGGTGTGCGCGGTGAAGCGGGCGATCCAGCGTTCGGCCGGCGAGAGCACCACCAGGACGGCGAGGATCGAGAGCGCCGCTTCGATCGACATTGAATATTGCTGGTAGCCGATCAGCGCCCCGAGCGCGCCCACCACCCAAATGGTCGCCGCTGAAGTGAGCCCGGTGACGTTGAAGCCTTCGCGCAAGATTGCGCCGCCGCCGAGAAAACCGATTCCGCTGACAATTTGCGCGGGAATGTGTGCGTCGCGCGCGCCGAACACTTCACGGCTGAGCACGGTGTAGATGCAGGCGCCCATGCAGATGAGCGCGTTGGTTTTCAATCCCGCCGGTTTACCCTTGAGCTCGCGTTGCAGCCCGATTGCCCCGCCAACGAGGAAGGCAAGCAAGAGCTCGATCGAAATCGGCAGGAGCGCTTCGATGCGGTGACCGTGCACCGCCCGATTCTACCAGAGGCGGACGCGCGGTCGAAAAAGCGGCCGAGGCAATTAGCGGTTACAATGAAGTTACGAGATCACGCGAGGAGCTGGCCATGCGCTATTGCCCGAGCTGTGAGGAAGAGTACCGCGACGGCGTTGCTGAATGTCCCGAGTGTCGGACGTCAACGCTCACGGAATCCGAATTTGCGCAACGCATGGAAGCCGCCGGCCGGCGACCGCTCGACGAGCCGGCGTTCGTGATCGCGGGGCAGGCGGACAACGCGTTCCAAGCGGATCTATTGGCGGCCGAGCTTGGTGCTGCCGACATTCCGGTCATTCTTCACGCCAACCGTCGCGGACCTTTGGAGACGGCCACCGAGCCATCCAACTACGTTGCATTGCGAGTTCCCGCCGAGCATCTGATTCACGCGCGCGAGCTCTTGGCCGCTGCGAAGGAACGGTTGTTTGCCGAGGAGTCCGAAGCCGAAAAAGCGGCCGAAGAAGAGGAACTGGCATCCGAAGGCGCCGCGCCGCGAACGTCTTGATCAGCGCACCAGTTGCGCTGCCCGCGCTCTGGCATCGAGCGGTTCGTAGAACGCGAACCCATCCACGGGCCATGCTTTGAACGCAGCGTTGCGAGCCAGAAATGCGTCAACCGTTTCGTCGATCACGCGGCCGAATTTGCTGCTGGCGTTGCGCACGAAGACCTGGTGGTTTTTGGCGATCACCACCCCCATGTGGCTGATGCGCGTGAGCTTGTCACGCTGGTCCGCGCGCACGATGAGCACGATGCTTCCCGACGGAACACGCCCGAATGCGGCCCTGGCGCGCGCCAAGGGGACCATCGGAACGCTGAAGGTTCCAGTCGGGTAGTCGGCTTCCGCGAGCGCGACGCCGCCCAGGTTGCCGCCGCCGGACGCCCAAGTCGCGTGATCAAAGAGACGCGTGGCCGGCACCGCGTCCGGAAACGCGAGCGCGTGCAAATAACCCTTCTTGACATTTTGAGGGATCCACTGCGCTTCGGTAAAATGGTTGCGCGCGCCGAAACGGGGCGGCGGTGCGGCATAACGGATGTCGGTCATGACCGGCAGGACAGCGTCCGCGGACGGCGCATTGGCCAGTGCCAGCGCGGTTTCCACCAATGTAACACAATCGAATACATCGTAACGCAAGAGCGGATCGGCATCTGGCGGCGCGCCTTCACCGAGCGGGCCGAGCAAATAGGGTGCATCGAGGAAGAGTGTGGACGCGCGCGCCACCCGTTCACTTGGCGAGCTGCCCGCGGAAATCGATGCGAGGGCCTTTGGAATATTCGGTGTCGAAAAAGTTGCGGCGAGAAAAAGCGCGATCATCGGATGTCCAGTGCGCGCGCAACGCCCGGCGAAATCGGGCGCGCGAAAATTTCGCGGCGGGTTTCGTCGGAAACACTGAGCGATTCGAGTGCGGCTTCGATCTTCGCGCGCCAGGCGGCATCCGCCAGGGGACCGGCGCGCACTAGGAATTCGACGCCGCGTGCATCGGCGCGATTGGCCAAACCGCGTGCGGCCGCGATGCGAAGGTCGGGAGACCAGTCGGTCAACGCGCGCACCAAAGTGGTGGTGGCCCACGGCTGCGGCATGAGCGCCAGCAGCGCGATCGCATCGCGGCGCGTCTCTAGAACCGGATCGCCCAGGCGGCGGGCGAGGGCGCGGCGGCTCGCTGCATCTCCCAACTCGATTAACGCGCGAAGGGCGTCGAGACGGACGGAAGATGCCGCATCGTGTTCAGACAATCTTTTGAGTATCGCCACGGCCGCGCGGTCGCGAAGCTCGCCAGCCGCGGTGGCACAGGCGCTGCGCACGTCTGGATCGGCGTCGTCAAGCGCCGCGCGAACTTTTGGCGCGAGCGCGGTAGCACGCAGGTCCGCAGCAGCAATGCAGGCGTTTGAGCGGGCAACGGGGATGGGGTCGTCAAAAAGCGGGGCGATTTGTGCCGCAGCACTCGCCGCGCCAAGCGAGTGCAGCCGTACCAGCGCGCGATCTCGCTCGGGCCGCGCGGATTCGCGAAGGGCAGAGGTGGGATCGCCAAGGAACGAAGCAGCGATAAGGAACGCCAACATCACTTGATTATAGCGACCGTAGGGCGATTTGAAGCTGGGCAGGCGCAAAGGTCGGCCTCACCGACGGGGGCCGTAGCTTGGCTTGAGTGCCGAAGGAGGCCACTTAATTTGACAGGCTCTCGACGGTGCTGGTAGCAACGGAACCGTTTGTTCCCTCTCCTGCGCATGCGCCCGTTCGCCGCCCTCCTTTTATTGTCGCTGTCCCTCGTGGCCAGCGCTTGCGGTCCGGTGCAATCTTCGGCGGTTATTTCCGACGCTGAAGCTGCCGTGGAAAAGGCCCGCACGGCCGAGGCGCCGAAGTATGCGCTCTACAACTTCACGCTCGCGGAGCTCTTGCTTCATAAAGCGCGCGAGGAAGCCGGTTACGCCGATTTCGAAACGGCCGTGAAGCTTGCGGAGAAGGCCATCGAGAACGCTGAACTGGCCTCCCAAAAAACAGCACGCGCCATTCATGAACGTGGCCCGGGAACGCCGCCCGCGGGCTCGCCGACTCCGGTGGAGCCGCAGTGAAACGCCTCTGCGCGCTTGTTGCGATGGCCGGTTGCGCTGCGTCGGGCGTCCTACACGAGCGCATCGGCATTTTGCAAGAGCACATCAAATTCGTGCGCGAAAAACAGCGTGGCGAAGAGTGCGCGCCGCGCCCATTGGCTATCGCGGAAGCCAACGTGCAGTTTGCGGTGGCGGAAGTCGACGAGGGTTACGGCGGCCGCGCGCGTGAACATCTTGATGTCGCCGAAGTCGCGGCGGCCAAAGCGCTCGAAGAGTCGCGCCACTGCGCGGAGACAGCGTTATTGGCGCCCAAAGTGAAAGTGGTTCCGATTGCCAAAGACACCGACGGAGACGGCATTTCCGACGTGGAAGACGACTGTCCGTTGGTCCCCGGCATTCGTCAGCCGCATCCGAAAAACGGTTGCGCGCCGCCGAAAGACAGCGACGGCGACGGCGTGCCGGACGAAATCGATCGCTGCCCCAACGTTGCGGGACCCGCTTCCAATCAGGGTTGCCCGATCGATCGGGACGGCGACGGCATCCCCGACGACCAAGATCTCTGCCCCGACGAACCTGGCATTCCAGAGCTGAAGGGTTGCCCGATCAAGGACACCGACGGTGACGGCGTGCCCGATCACCTCGACAAGTGCCCGACCGTTCCCGGCCCCGCGGAAAACAACGGCTGCCCGTGGCCCGACCGCGACAAAGACGGCGTTCCGGACAAAGACGATCGCTGCCCCGATGTCCCCGGCCAGAAGCAGTTCGCGGGCTGCCCCGACACGGACGGCGACGGCATCCCGGACATTGACGATAAATGCCCGAACGAGCCCGGTCCGCCGGAATTCCACGGCTGCCCGCCGCCCGCGCCAGAAGTGAAGAAGCACAGCCTTGTGGTGGTCACAAAGAAGCGGATTGAAATTCTGCAGCAGGTCCACTTCGCGACCAACCGCTGGCAGATTTTGCCCGACTCATTCGAGCTGCTCGATCAGGTCGCGCAGGTGCTCACGGAGATGCCGGCGCTTCACGTGGAAGTGCAGGGCCATACCGACAACGCGGGGAGCAAGGCCTTCAACACCACGCTTTCGCAACAGCGCGCGGAGAGCGTGCGGCGCTATCTCATCGACCACAGCGTCGACGGCAAGCGGCTGCTCGCCAAAGGCTTCGGGCCCAACGTTCCGCTGGCTTCCAACACGTCGGAACGTGGACGCGCGCAGAATCGCCGCGTCGAGTTCCACATCCTGGAACGATGACGTCGCCGGCGATAGCGGAGCCAGTCTCCTCGGGCGTGCAGCTCACCACCGGAACTATTGCCGCAAAAGACGGAACCAAGCTCTGGTACCGAGAGGAATCGCCCGCGAATGCCGAGGGGCCGGTGCTCCTTTGCTGCAACGGTGTCGGCGTTTCCGTGCAGTTTTGGGAACCGGTCCAGCAGCATTTTCGCGGTCGCTTTCGAACCGTGCTTTGGGACTACCGCGCGCACGGGCAAAGCGAGGCAGGACCTGCACCGGAGGCGGCTAGCATCGAGCAGTGCGCGGAGGACGCTTCGGCGTTGCTCGACGGACTGGACATTCGCGAGGCCGTCGTGTTCGGCCACTCGATGGGGACAGCGGTGGCCTTCGAGCTGCTACGGCGTCGGCGATCGCGCGTGGTTGGGCTTGTTCCCACGTTGGGAAATTATGCCAATGCCATCGAGGGATTTTTTCTTTTGCCGCCGCTCTCGCGCTCGTTGTTTGCAGTCGCGCAGCTCGTGGGCCCGCGTTATCCGGACGAAGTTGGCCGCTGGCTTCATCGTTTCGTTTCGCTTCCGGGCGCGGCGGAGGCGGTCCGTCTAACTGGCTTCGTGCATCCGTCGCTCTGTCCGCGCGAGCAGGTCGATCGCTACCTGGCGCATCTGGCGCAGCTCGACATGCGCGTCTACTTCGCTCTGCTGGCGAGCCTCGCTCACTACGATGCCACCGATCTGCTCCCGACCATTGATGTGCCCACGCTCGTCGTTGGTGGCAGTCGCGATCTCTTCGCTCCAGCGCGCTCCAGCGAAGAGATGGCGCGCCTGATTCCCGAAGCTGAGCTCTACGTGATCCAGGGCGGCACGCACGCGGCGATTGTCGAGCAGACCGAGCTCTATGTTCTGCGCGTCGAGAAGTTCCTGCGCGCGCGCATGGGTTTGGTGTAAAGTCGACATTCTTTTTTCTTCGCAAGGAGAGCAAAGCATGGCGCGCTTCGAGGTGTTCATCCCGGCGGCAAACAAGAACGCCGTCAACACGACGCTGCGGGTGACGGCGGAAAACTGGATGGCCGCGCTGAAGGCGGGCCTGACCAAGCTCGGCGAGAGCGGCGCGGCAACGACGGATGCGCTGTGTGACATCAAGGATGACGGATCGATTCACGTGACCGACGCCAAGAGCGGTCGCGTGTTTCGAATCAAGGATCTCGACGGAACGTCGCTCGCTTCGAATGCACCCCCGGCCGCGGCAACCATCGCGGAAGTGAGGCCAGTCGCGACCGCGCCATCGAGTGGCCTTGGTGATTTTCAAGAGGCCAAGGCAACGCAGCTCGACACGCGACCCGTGGCGCCTGCCGCGCCGCGTGCCGTTCCCGCTCAGGCTGCGCCTGCGCCAGCGGCGAAAAAGGCCGTGACCGCGCCTGCCGTGAAGCCCGCTGTACCCGCGCGGCGGCCGTCCGCCGAAGCGCAAAAGGTGGAGTCGGTTCCCCGACCGAGCGATTCGGCCGTGGAGAAGATGCAGATCGGTCGCGGAAAAAAAGAGACGTCGCTGACCGACGAAGCGCTAGCCGATCTTTTTTTGAACTTGCCCGACATCAACGGCATGAAGCGCGAAGAGGCGCTCTATCTGCTGCTCGACGTGGCACTTGATAAAACCGCAAGTGAGGCCGGTTCCATCTGGATCGCCAGTTTGAACAGCGATGGCCTCACGCTCGGCGCCGCCCGTGGGCCGAAAGCCAAGGAGCTTTTGGGGCTAGGCGTGGAAGTTGCGGTGGGTGTGGGCATCGTCGGCTTCTGCGCGCAGGAGGGCGTGACGCTGGCGGTGTCGGATGTGCAGCGCGATCCGCGATGGCACCGCGCGATTTCCGATCGCATCGGGTACGAGACCAAAGCGCTTTTGTGCGCACCCATCATGAGCGATGGGCAGACGCTCGGCGCGGTGCAGCTCATTAACCGCAAGACGGGCTCGGCGTTTAGCTCGGCGGAAATTTCGATTGCGCACTTCATCGCCAATCAGGCGGCGGTGTATTTGGCGGCGCACGGGTAGACTAGTCGCTGAGTCTCCAGCGGCCCCTCCGCGTTGGCCGCTCCACCAGCGCCGCGATTCGTTCTAGAAATTCCTCGCGTGAAATTTCCGTGGTTCCGAATCGCGCTGTGTGCGGATTGCTTACTTGGCAATCCACCAATTCAAATCCCCACCGAGCGAGTTGTTGGCAAAGCACGACGAACGCGGCCTTCGAAGCATCGGCGCATTTTGCAAACATTGATTCGCCGAAAAATGTGCCGCCCAGCGCCACGCCGTAAAGTCCGCCGCAAAGCTGGCCTGCTTGCCAGGCTTCGGCGGAGTGCACAAATCCAAGTTCGTGAAGTTGCAAGTAGGCCGCCTGCATTTCTGGCGTGATCCAAGTGCCACCCATCTCGTCGCGTGGTTCGGCGCAGGCGGCGATGACCGCCGCACAATCATTATCGAGGCGAATGTCGAAGGTGCCGCGGCGCAGAACCTTCGAAAGGCTGCGCGGGACGTGGATTTGCGCGGGGTCAAGTACAGGCCGCACCGGCGGCGACCACCAACGAATCGGCGGTGTTTCGTACCAAGGGAAAATTCCGTTGGCGTAAGCGAGCAGCAGGCGCTGAGGGGAAAGATCGCCGCCGACCGCGAGAAGCCCGCTGGGCTCGGCGAGCGCGGGATTCGGAAAGGCCAGGCGGGCAGGAAGCTCAAAGACAGGCACGTCGGCTAGGGTAATCGCGTGACGCAGAAACGGCGTGTATTGCGTGCGCGATTGTTTGCGGATCCCCATCTGGCGGTGCCGGGTCTATGCTTTTTGCGCACGCGGAGAGCGCCTGCTGTGACAGAAAATCGGGCAATAAAAAACGGCCCGCCAGCTTGAATGCATGGCGGGCCGTTTTTTGTAGAGCGAAAAAAATTACGTGTTGGAGAGGTGCTTGTTCACGAGCTTGGTCATTTCGAACATGCTGACCTGCTTCTTGCCGCCGAACACTTCCTTCAGCGCCTCGTCGGCGTTGATGTTGCGGCGCTCCTTCTTGTCCTGCAGGCCATTCTTCTTGATGTAGGCCCAGAGCTTCTTCACGATCTCGGTGCGCGGAACGGCTTTGTCGCCCACCACGGCGGCGAGCTTGTCGTCCGGCTGCATCGGCTTCATGAACGCCGCGTTCGGCTTGCGCTTCGGTGCGGCTTTCTTTGCTGCTGCTTTCGCCATGTTTCGTCTCCCTTTGTGAATTGCTGCGAGTGAAAAAACGGGCCACGGGGGCCATCGACGAGTGACTCTAGAGAGGTCCTCGAGTGAACGCCACTCTTTTCTAGAGAGAAAAAGGGCGCCGGACCGCCCGGGCGTTGACTTGTCGCGGAAGTTCTAGGTTGCGGCGCGGGCTAGTTCTTTTTCTTCGCGAACAGCCGCGCGCCGAGGATGCCCAACTCGTAGCAAAGGATCATCGGAACGGCCATCAGCGCGAGGTTGAAGGGATCTCCTGTTGGGGTGACGATCGCGGCGATGATTACGTTAACCACGATGGCATGGCGGCGGTACTTCGCAAGCCAACGCCAATTCACGATGTCGAGCATCGACAAGGAGGTGAGCACCAACGGAATTTCGAAAACGATGCCGAAGGCCACCAGCAGCGTTAGCACGAGTCCGAGTTGATCGCTCATCATGAGGACGGGCTTGATGTCGGGACCCGCGGCTTCGACGATCAAAAAATGAAACGCTGGTGGGAGGATCACGAAATAACAAAACGCCGATCCGATGAGGAACATCAGCGACGACGACACGACGAAGGGAACAATGGCGCGTTGCTCGCGGTGGTACATGCCCGGCGCGACGAAGGCCCACACTTGGTAGAGCACCGCCGGAATGGCCACGAAGAGTCCGGCGTAGAGGCCGACCTTCAAGTAGATCATGAACGGCTCGATGGACGAGCTGAAGTGCAGCGCCTTTTCGCCCTCGGGGAGCGACGCCAAAACCGGTCGCATCAGGACGTGAAAAAGATCTTTGGCCCAATGGTAACAGACCAAAAATCCGATCACGATCCAGAGGAGCGCCCACTTCAAACGCCGTCGCAGATCCTCGAGGTGCTGCATTAGCGTGAGGTGCACGTCGTCTTCGGGGCCGTCTTTTTTCGGCTCGTCCGGCAGCGTGGGTAGCGGTGTCAGTGGCACGTCACTCCTTCTTTGCTTCGAGCTGAATAGCCTCGGCGCCCAAACGTTTTTTCGCTTCCTCCTCCGCCGCGATCGCGATGGGACCTTGTGGTTGCTCCGCGGGCTTCATCATGTGTCCTGGCTGATCCAGCCGATAAAGCTCCTGCGAAAACTGGTTCTGAAGCTGGTCCTTCACCTTGTTGAATTCGCGCACCCCCTTGCCCAGCGCGCGCGCGACGTCGGCCATCTTCTCGGGCCCGAGAAGAATCAGCGCTAGCGCGACGATGATGAGTGCTTCGGTAAAGGACATGCCAAACATGGTTGGGATCCCATCTTTAATTTTCTTTTCGACTACAGCCCGCCGCGGGTCATTCCCTCTTGAGCGTCGACGGCCGTCGACGCTTGACCAGGTGTGGTGAGGTCCGGTGGTTCGTTGCCGACGAGATAGGCTTCCTTCACTGGCGTGCGGGTGGCCGGCGTGGCGCGTAGGCCCGTGTCGCCATCGATGTCCACCCACACGATTTTTTCAGGCGCTTCGAACGGCGCTTGTGTGCGGCCCTTGAGCGCGCGCTCCATGTAGTCGAGCCAAATGGGCAGCGCGGTGTGGCCGCCAGTTTCATATTTGTCCATGGGTGCGTCGTAGGTGTCGTAACCGACCCACGCGCCAGTGACCAAGTCGTGGGTGAAGCCGACGAACCAAGCGTCGAAAAGATCGTTGGTGGTGCCCGTCTTTCCCGCCACCGGTTTATGGAGGGCTTGCGCGCGCGCGCCGGTGCCGTAGGTGCAAACTTCTTGCATCAGCTGTGTGGTGAGGAACGCGGTCTGCGGTGTCATTACGCGCTCGGGCGCGTCGAACAATTTGGCGTAACCCGCCGCGACGCGCTCGGTGAACGGCACGCTCATGTCGTCGACCGAGGTGTGGTTCTCGAGGACGCGGCCATCGCGATCGAGGACGCGACGGATGTACGTCGGGTGTACACGCGTGCCACCGCGGTTGAATGCGGCATAGACGCCGGTGAGATCCCACAGCGTCACGCACGAGCTGCCAAGCGCCATCGAGAGATCTTCGTTGAGCTTGGTGCTAATGCCGAGCTTATGTGCCCACGCCGCGGCGTCGTGCACGCCGACTTGCTGCAGGGTCTTGATGGCGGGAATGTTCATCGAGTGCGCCAGCGCTTTGCGCACTGGCACGTCGCCTTGGAATTCCTCCTCGTAGTTGGACGGCTTCCAGCGCTTGCCGCTCTGCTCGTCGTCGGTGACGATCGGCGAATCGACGAGGATGGTGGACGCGCTGAAATTTTTTTCCTCGATCGCCGCGGAGTAGATGATCGGCTTGAATGCGGAGCCCGGCTGCCGGCACGCTTGAATGGCGCGGTTGAATTCGCTCTTCTCGAAATCGTAACCGCCGATCATCGCCACGATGTAGCCCGACTGCGGATCGATGGAGATCATCGCGCCTTGCAGATGCGGATCCTGCTCGAGCGCGAAGACGTAGCCATCACGCGCGCCGTCGCGTTTCGGGGAAATCGGCCGCACCAAAATCGCGTCGCCAGGCGTGAGCACACCCTTGAGCGACGCGATCGCGTAACGCCCGCCCTCTGCCCAGAGCTCGGGATTGGGCGTGCGCGCCCAGCGGGCATTGGCGATCGGAAGCGTTCCGCTGAACGGACCGACGGCGATGTGCGCCACCATTCCCTTGGCATCGACGTCGGTGACCAGCGCGGCATACACCGCATCCTCGAGCACATCTTTCGGAAGAATCGGCGTCTCTTTTTTTCGGAACTCGTCCCAGGCCGATCGATCGAGGTGATCGAGCGGTCCGAAGTAGCCCTGTCGTTTATCCGCGTCGAGGATTCCGCGCAGCGTCGCCGCGCTGGCGTCCTTCTCGCGCTCCACGTCGACGGTCGCTTCGATCGAGAGGCCGTCGCGCAAAAGTCGCTCATTGCCGTAACGGTTCACGATGTCGCGCCGCACCTGTTCGGTTACGTAGGGCGCGGTGTCGCGCTGGATCTCCTCGACCGGAAAAACCGCGATGGGCGCGGCGTTGGCCATGTCGTGCTCGGCCTTGGAGATCATGCCATCGGAGCGCATACGGCCGAGCACATAGGATCGTCGCGCGCGGGCGCTCTCGGGATGCGCGAAAGGGGAGTAGTGGCTCGGCGCCTGGGGCAGACCGGCGATGAGCGCCATCTCGGGCAGCGTCAGCTCCCACACGTTCTTGCGGAAATAGTTTTCGGCCGCGGCTTGCACACCGTAGCTGTGGTGGCCGAGAAAAACCTGATTCAAGTACAGCTCGAGGATCTTCTCTTTCGGCAGATTTGCCTCGAGCCGCCGCGCCAAAATCAGCTCGCGAATTTTTCGTTTGAACGTGCGCGCGCGCGCCTGATCGAAACCTTCCACCGAAGCGAGAATGGCCTTGGCCGTCTGTTGTGTGAGCGTGCTGCCGCCCTGTTTGAGACGGTGGCGCAAGACGTAGCTCTTCACCGCGGCGCGCAAAATGCCGGTCCAAGAAAATCCGGGGTGGTCGAAAAAGTCGGAATCTTCGGAGGCGATGAAGGCCTGCGCGAGCTTGTGCGGAATTTTTTCGTACGGCACCACCACGCGGCGCTCGTCGTAAAATTCGCCGATGAGTTGCCCGTCCGCGCTCCAGACTTGGCTAACGATGGGTGGGCGGTAGTTGAGCGCCCAGTCGATGCTCGGAACGTCTTTGGCGTAATGACGGAAAACGAGCACCAGCGCGATTGTGAGAATTGCGAATAGGCCGAGCAGGGAGAAGACGCCGACACGTACGAATTGCCGCGCCCAGAGCGAATGCGCGCGTGCCAACGCTGCGGCGGCGAAGGGCGGAACGTCGAATGACATTTTGCCGTTGGAGCGGTTCATCACAGGCCCCGCGTGGGGCGCAGCATGTTAACGCTTCGGGCGCGCGTTTGCTTCTACGAAGGCGGCGGAAGCGGCAATCCTGCGCGCTCCGCAACCGAACGAAAATCGGCGGGCAGTGGTGCGGCAAATTTTGCAACTCGTCCATCCGCGGGATGCCGAATCGTGAGCGACGCTGCGTGAAGCAGCTGTCGCCGCACGCCCCAATTCGTTTTGGCGCGGCGGTTAAACGGAAAGTCACCATACTTGCTGTCGCCAACGATGGGATGCCCGATGGACGCCAGATGCCGTCGAATCTGATGCGTGCGTCCCGTTTCGAGCGTGCACTCCACCAGCGAAATATCCTGCGCACGTGCCAGCGATCGCCAGCGTGTCCGGGCCTGTTGCATGTTCACGCCGCGCTGCTGTTTCGACACCGCGGTCTGCTGATGCTCGGAGAGCGGTAGATCGATCGTCCCCTCGCGCTGATGCAGATGGCCCTTCACGAGCGCGAGGTAGCGCTTGTCCGGATGGTTCTCCTCGAACTGCTTGGCCAGCGCCACCATGGCCGCGCGCGTTTTGGCGACGATCACCACGCCGCTCGTTTCGCGATCGAGCCGGTGCGCCGGGCTGGGTTTGAATTCGCCGGGCGCATATTCGCCGCCGATGTAGCCGCGCGCTTGATCGACCAGCGTGGCGCCGAAGATGCCGGTGCCCGTGTGCACGGCGAGTCCAGCCGGTTTGTCGCAGACGAGAATGTGCGCGTCTTCATGAAGGACGACGAAATTGTAATGCGCAGAAACCAGCGCAGCAGGTGTTCGTTTCAGCGGCGGTCCGAGCAGCGTTCGCTCCTCGCCGAAGATGGTGACCTTGTCGCCGGGCTGGAGTTTGTACTCGATGGTCGTGCGCGCGCCGTTGACGCGAACTTTTTTGGTTCGCACCATTTTGTAGATGTGACTGAGCGGCACGCGCTCGAGAAGTTTGCGGACCAGTTTGTCGAGTCGTTGCCCGGCGCCGTCTTCTTTGACGACAAACTCGATCACTTTTCACTCTTGTGTGCGAAGGCCGGATCTTTTGCTGCGGCCTTTTTGAAGAGCGCCGCTGCCTCCCCCGGGTTGCCCTGATCGCGTCGCAATCGTCCGAGCTCGTAATTGGCGCGCGCGCTTTCCGGGTCGTCTGTGAGCGCGGTGAGCAGCGTGCGCTCGGCCATCTGCGGATTCGTCGTTCGTACCGCGCCACCCATGTCCGCGGCTGCGCGCGCCGCGATCGATTTCAGATCGGCGCGCATGCGTGTGAATGGCAACACGCGAATGAATTGGCTGCGCGCTTCGTCGAACTTTCCGGCATCGAGCAACTTTTCGCCGTCGTCGAGAATTTTGCTGAACGCGGCGAGATCACCCGCTTCGACCGGCGTGTTCTGCGCGGCTTCGGCAATCGCCTGCACCTCTTCCGGCGCCGGTCCCTTCGGCGCGTGCGCGGCGAAGAGCGTCTCCGCTTTCGGCAAATTCTCGCGGACCAGCGCCGCACGCGGCGAATCGGGCGCCACGTCCAAAAGCCGCTGCCAGTAGCGCTTTCCGCTGGCGATGAGCGCTTTGTCGCCATGGGCTTTTTCGAGATCCATCGCACCGAGGAAAAAAAGCGATTCCGGATTCGCCGCATCGACGGTCAACACCGCTTCGTGCTCGGCGCGCGCCTGATCGAAATTCCCGATGAGGTAAAACGCATCGCCGCGCCGCGCTCGCGCCAAATGCACCGGTCGCAAGGCTTCCGCTGCGCAAGCCAGCGCTTCCGCCGGACGATCCTTCACGCGCGTTTCCGCGGCGGCCAGTAACGCGTCGTAACCACGTTCCGTCGTACGGCGACAATCGTCCGGAAGTGTCGCGGCGCTTCGAACGTGCGCTCGCAACTCAGCGAGTCGTTTCTCGCCTGCCGCCGACAGCTCCTCCGCCTGCCGATACGTGTCGATGGCATCAAGGTAGCGGCCGTTCTCGTAATAAAGGTGTCCGATCGCCACGAGAATATCGACGGTCTTGGGCCGATCCTTGAGCTTGTCCTGCATCGCGTCGAGCTGCTTGAGCAGCTCCTTTGGATCGCTGGCATCAAGCGAGGGATGCCCCGGCGGCAACTTGGTCGCCGCGTGCGGGTCAACGTTCGTATGCGCAATCGTACTTGCGGGCGCAGACGCGGACGCGGACGCAGTCGTGGTCGCGGTCGGCTTCTGACACGCCGCCAGCACCGCTATGGAAATAATCACGCTTTTCATCCGCGCCTTATCCCACGCCCATCCTTGGCAAGAAACCCCGCCCAAGATATATGGGATCCCATGCAATTAAAGAATTTCACGAACGACAGTCGCGCCATTCTGGATGCCATTCGCCGCCTGGTCCGCGTGCTCCGCGAATCCTCCCGCGCCGCTGACGTCGAACTGGGCGTCAGCGGTGCCCAACTCTTCGTCCTGCGTGCGCTGGCCTCTGAACACACACTGTCGATCAACGATCTCGCCGCCCTTACGCTCACGCACCAGAGCTCCGTTTCGGTGGTCGCGCAGACGCTTGCAACGCGCGGCCTGGTTCGTCGCACGACCTCCCCTGAAGACGGTCGCAAGGTCGAGTTGGCGCTGACGCCAAAGGGCCGCACGCTCATTCGCGGCGCGGCCGATGCCGCACAAGAGCGCTTGATCAACGGTCTCGGTCAACTCGCCAAAGCGGACCGCCGCGCGCTCGCTTCCGGCTTAACCAAATTGGTGGATGCCATGGGCCTGTCCGACGCAGCGACCCCGCCACGCCTATCTTCACAGCCGGGGCTTGCGTCGCGGCCACGAATTGACGACCTGCGCAGCGTTTGACGACGCGGCGAATTTCTACGTTCCGCGGCGCGGTTTGAAACCGATGCCAGCCCGCGTCTTCGGCCGCGGTGTCATCAACTGCCGAATGGCGTCGAAGACAACTTTGAATTGAGAGTCGTACTTCTGCTCGAGCGCGTTGAACTTTCGCGCCAAGTCAGCATGCGTCGCAAGAAGTCTTCGAAGTCGGACGAAGGCGCGCATGATCTCGATGTTTACTTGGACCGCTCGCGGGCTCCGGAGAACGCCGGAGAGCATCGCCACACCCTGCTCGGTAAATGCGTAGGGACGATAGCGCCGGCCGCCGTGACGACTTGAGGTGCCAAATTGGTACCTCAAGATTCCGAACTCCGACGCCGACAACTGAAGCATGAAATCTTTGGGAAACCGTTCGAGGTTTCGCTTGACTGCCCGAATCAGGACCTTGTTTTCCACGCCGTAGAGCTCGGCGAGATCGACGTCCAGAATCACCTTGTGTCCTCGCACAACAAGGATTAGGCGCTCGACGCGCTCCACTGGAAAAATGCTTTGCTCACCCACCTGGATTCCCCCTCCCCACTCGCCCGACCCCACACTTGAGGTCACAAATTGTGACCTCAAGATAGCTGAAAGGAAACCGCTTCTGGAATCGATTTCGATCGAATCAAGGAGTCGCGGTCGATGGAAGCGCGCCGACCAGCTGCACCTCCGCGCGTTCCTCGGCCGAACGGGCCAGCAGCAGCGCGCCGACGGTGACGCCCATCTTGGGATGCACCAGCGCCGGCTCCAACTCGGCGAGTGGAATCAAAACAAACGCGCGTTCGTGTAGATGCGGATGCGGCACATGGAGTCCGCGCTCGTGCAGGATGACGTGGTCGACCATCAAGAGATCAAGATCGATCAGGCGCGCTCCCCACCGCTCCGCGCGCAGCCGGCCCATGGTGAGCTCGATGTGCAACAGCTCGTCCATCACCTGGCGCGGCGTGGCCTCGGTGCGGAAAGCCGCGACGGCATTGAGAAATCGCGGTTGCGGCGGATCCTTGGGGACCGGCTCCGTTTCATAAATCGATGAACAGCGCAGCGCTTGCGGATGCAGCGCAGCGCTCGTGCGCATGCTGTGTAAAGCCAGGCCCAGCGCCGCTTCGCGCGATCCCAGGTTGGAGCCAAGCCCGACGTAGACGTTGGCGGTCACGTAAATAATGTCGTCAGCGCGACGTAACAGTGCACGAGTCCGCTCACCGCGCACGATTCGCCCGCCTGGTGCGCTTGCGCCGTTTCGCCCGGTCCAAAATTCACGGCGTCGAGGCCGCGCGCGGTGAGGCGTGCCACGTCGGTCCATGCTTGCTTGGGCTCGGGAGCGCGACCGCTCGCGGCGATGAGTTGGCGCACGATCGGATTTCCGAGACACGCTTTTCCGCTCGGTGCGGTGTCGGTGAAGTGAACTTCCGCGCGGCCAGCGACGAGCGCGAGGACGTTGGCCTTCGCGGCGTCGACCGAAGTTCCGGGAGCGAATCGGTAGTTGAGATTGAGCTCGAATCGATCGGGAACGACGTTGCGCGCCGCGCCAGGTGCCGTGGCGAGCGTCACGGTGAAGACTTCGAAAAATATCAAGCCATCGAATTTCACTTCGCGTCGCGGAAGGGCCGCAAGTTCGGCGAGTAGCGGTCCCGCCCCGTGAATCGCGTTCGCGCCTTGCCACGGCCGCGCCGAGTGCGCGCGTTTCCCGGAAAACCGCAGCGTCGCATGCAGTGATCCGCACGCGCCGACTTGCACGGCGCCATCGCTTGGTTCGAGACAAATTCCGAGCGGCGCGCGAAGCAGATCAGATCGCGCGTCGAGCAGCGGCCCAAGGCCACTCTGCTCGAATGGACCTTCTTCGCGATCGTAAAACGCGAGCAGCAGTCCTTCGCCATTGCGCGATTCTGCGAGTGCCATCATCACGGCGAGTCCCGATTTCATGTCGGAAGTGCCGAGTCCGTGCAGCCGATCGCCGATTCGCTTGGGGGGCTGCGTGTTCGCGGCAGGCGGCACGGTGTCGAGATGGCCGAAGAGCGCGAGCGAAGACGGACTCGCTTTTCCGCATACCAACGAATTGCTGAGACGAAAAACGTCCGCACCAAAAATGCTGTGCGCCCACTGCTCGACGTGGTCAGCGATGGCGCTTTCGTTTCCGATGACGCTATCGATGGCGCAGAGTTCGAGCGTTCGGGCGGCGAGACGCGTTTCCAATTCCGAAGTGGTCACCCAGCGATCCCATAATCGCGCAGCGCTTCGTTGAGCGACGTCTTGAGATCGGTGCTCGCGTTGCGCTGGCCGATGATCAACGCGCACGGCGTCTGGTACTCACCCGCCGGAAATTTCTTCGTGCGCATGCCGGGAATCACCACGCTGCGCGCGGGAACGCGGCCTTTGAGCACGCGCTCTTCCGCGCTGGTGACGTCGATGATCGGCGTCGATGCGGTGAGCACGACACCCGCACCGAGGACAGCCTGCTCCTCGACGATGCAGCTTTCGACCACGATGCAACGCGATCCGATGAACGCGCCGTCTTCGATAATCACTGGCTGCGCCGAGGGCGGCTCCAGCACGCCGCCGAGGCCCACGCCGCCCGAGAGATGCACATTCTTTCCGACCTGCGCGCACGATCCGACCGTGGCCCAGGTGTCGACCATCGTTCCGGCGCCGACGTGCGCGCCGACGTTGACGTAGGCTGGCATCACCACCGCGCCACGCTCGACGAATGCCGAGTAGCGAATCGTCCCTGGCGGAACCAGGCGCACGCCGGCTGCGGCAAGATTGCGCTTGAGCGGAATCTTGTCGTGAAATTCGAACGGCCCGATCGAGTGGGTCTCCATGCCGGCCAGTTGGAAGTAGAGCAGAATCGCTTCCTTCACCCAGCCGTTTGTGCACCACGCGTTGCCGATCTTTTCCGCCGCGCGCAATTCGCCGCGATCAAGCGCATCCACGGCAGCGCGAACCGCCTCGGCATGCGGCGCGGATTTCAGCAGCGTGCGATCGGTCCAAGCGGCGTGAACGAGATTTTCGAGATCGCTCATCGCAAACCAAGCACGTCTTGCATGTCGTAGAGCCCGGGCTTACGGCCGACGATCCACTTGGCCGCTCGTAGCGCGCCGCGCGCGAATGTTTCGCGGCTGGTGGCGCGGTGGGTGAGTTCGACTTGCTCGCCCGGTCCGAGGAAATAGACCGTGTGCTCGCCGATGGCGTCGCCGCCGCGGAGCGATTGCACGCCGATGTCGCGCGCGCCGCGCTCACCGATATCGCCTTGGCGCGCGTAGACGACGTCACGTGCAGGGTCGCGTCCCAAAGCATCCGCAACCACTTCGGCCAGGCGCAGCGCGGTTCCGCTCGGTGCATCTTTTTTGTGGCGGTGGTGCAGTTCGGAAATTTCCGCGTCGTAATTGTCGCCCAGCACGCGTGCGGCTTCGCCCACCAAACGAAAAAGCAGCGACACTCCCACGCTCATGTTAGGCGCCATCATCACCGGGATTTTTTGACCGCACCCGGCAATGTCCGCGCGGGCACTGGCTGAAAATCCGGTCGAGCCAACGACCAGCGCGATTTTCCGCTTCGCACAGAGACGCGCGTGTTCCACCGAAGCGGTGGCGGTGGTGAAATCGATCACCACATCCGCGTTGTCGAGCGCCTTGGCGAGCTCGGTCACCACCGTGACTTGGAGCGGTCGCAGTCCCGCCGCGAGTCCCGCGTCCAAACCCGTCGCGGTACTTCCGATCCTTTCTGTCGCGCCGACCAACTCGAAATCATCGCCCGCTTCCGCGATCGCGCGAACGATCAAACTTCCCATTCGGCCCGAAGCGCCGGTGACGACTGCACGGATCATTCTTGATCTCCGAATCGCGAGCAACCGAAGGCACGCAGGGTCATCGCGTTTCTCCGAGCGCGCCGAGCGCCGAAAGTGCCGTACGAAGCTGAACCACGGTCGCTGTGCTGGCCGCGACGAGCGGAAGGCGCAGCTCGCCATGCATGCGCCCGAGCAGCGCCATGGCGGCTTTGACGGGAATGGGATTGGTCTCCATGAAGAGCGCCCGCATGAGCGGACCGAGTCGTCGTTGTTGCGCTTGCGCGGTGGCCCAATCGCTGGAGAAGAAGGCATCCACCAGACGCGCCATTTCGCCGGGTACGACGTTCGAGGCGACGCTCACCACGCCGCGTCCGCCCACCGCCAGCGTGGCTAGCGTCATGGCGTCGTCACCGGCGAAAATGTCAAGTCGTCCTTCCGTGCGCTCGAGCAGCTCGACCGTGCGCGCAATGGATCCGGTGGCCTCTTTCACGCCTGCCAACGCGGGGCCGAGCTCGGAAAATAGACGCACGATCGTTTCGTTTGAGACGTCGACCGCCGTCCGTCCCGGGATGTTGTAGAGCACCACCGGCAGTCCGCCTTCGCGCGCGGCGGCGCGGTAGTGCAGGAAAAGACCTTCGGATGTAGGACGGTTGTAATACGGTGCCACCACCAGCGCGGCGTCGGCGCCCAGCTCCCGGGCCTTACGAATTTTGTCAACTGTGTGCCGCGTGGAATTTGTTCCGCAACCGGCGATGACCGGCACGCGGCCGCGCGCCTCCTCGACGGTAATGCGAATGGCGCGCGCCGCTTCCGCCTCGTCGAGCGTTGGCGATTCACCGGTGGTCCCGCACGGAACGAGCCCGTCGGTGCCCTCGCGAATCTGCCAATCGACCAGCTGACGCAGCGCCGCTTCGTCGATTTGCGCGGCGCCAGGTACGAACGGCGTGACCAGGGCGGTCATCGAACCCTGCATGACGACTCCTTGCGCGGCGGTTAGCGTCCCGCCGACCGCCCTGTTCTACCCGACCAAGCGCTAGGTGGCCATGGCCCAGCCGCTGTGCCGTGCGTACAACCCCGCGTCATGCGGATTTTGTGCAGCGCGATCGAAGAGGCGTTCGATCAGCGTTTCCTGCATGCGCCAGAGCGTCGATGGCTGTTGCTCGGTGCCGCCGTAGCTCGCCATCTTGGCCCGCACCTCTCGTAAATCGCGCAGCGCGGGCCGTTTGTAGGGCGTGGAGAGATTCTTGAAGTAGAGCTGCACGCGATTTTGAAAGCGGCGTTCGAATGCTTCGTCGCCCCCCTCGGGATCGCTGTAGCGCAGCCCGCCGCGAATGAACGGCTCCACGCGAAAACGAAAACAGGCCTCCAGCGAATCGCGAACGTCGATCGCGGTGACCACTTCTCGTCGCAAAATAGATTGCAGTTGACTCGCGAGCGCTAGCCCTTTCATGAGCCTCATCTGGCGTTCCCCCTTTTGCTTGCTTGTCTTGCGAGGGGTGTGCCGATCGCTTCACGCGGGTGCGCGAACGGAATTGTGGAAACGAAGTTCCGCGACTTGCGAAAATACGTTTGTGGCGAGGCGGTTTACGCGAAGAGATCGAGTTGACCGGCGGGCTGCAACGGTCGCGCATCCAAGCCCAGCGCGGTTAGCGCGCGCGCCAACTCCACGGCGTATCCATGAACGGTGTACACACGCGCCGCACCGCTCTCTTTGGCCACGCGCACCAGCTGCGGAAAATCGGCATGCCCGGACAGCGGCAATCCGCAATCGACGCTATGCGCGGCAGGCACACCAGCGTCCATCACCCATCCTGAAAGTAGGCACGTTCGCCGGCGTGGCAAAGCCTCGAGGGCCCGCGAACGCGAAAGGTGCGGTGGAAAAATCACCACGTCGCCGCGCGCAACCGGACCTCGAAAAAGTTTCAGCCGAGGCATCTTGGTACCGCAGCTTTCGTAGACGCGCGCGATATCGATGGCTGATCGGTGCGCGCGCAGGACGTGGCCACGTTTGCCGAGGTGGACGAAGAGCTCCTGCGCGGTGCCGAGCGAGAGCGCGAGCAGCACCGGAGTCACGCCGTCGGAGAGCGCGTCGTCCACGAACTTGTCCAACTTGGCCAGCGTCTCCGCGCGCGGGGGAAGCACGTAACGCGGATGGCCGTATGTTGCCTCGAGCACCAGCGTGTCGCATCCGGCGATTTCCGCTGGTTCACCGAGGCCGTTCCGCTCCAGCGAGAGCGCGCCGGTGTAGACGACGGTGCGGCCCTCGTGCGCGACGCGCATCTGCGCACTTCCCAAAATATGCCCCGCCGGAAAGAGCTCCAGCGAAAGCGCACCGAGCGAAAAGGGCCGCCGGTAAGGCGGAGTAAGACTCAGCGACCCGACGTCCTGAAGACGAAGCAACCGCTGCGTGGCATCGGTACAGATGAGTCGCGCATGTGGCGCCACCGCGGCGCGCGCACTGGAGACGAAGGAGAGCTCGCGTGGCTTGCGCGCATCGAACCAGAGCGGAGTACCGCCAAGCCGCAACCCGGCGCGCTCGTATTCGATGTGCGCTGGCTGAGCGGCGGACGGCATCACTTAAAACGTAGCAGCCGCGCGGCGCGTCCGCGAATTTCCAGGCGGATCGCTTACACCTTTGCTTTGTGAATCTCCGCGATCAACTCCGGAACTACTTTGAATAGATCCGCCACCAATCCGTAATCGGCGACCTGGAAAATCGGCGCATCCGCGTCCTTGTTGATCGCCACGATCGTTTTGGATCCCTTCATGCCAGCCAGATGCTGAATGGCACCCGAGATTCCGATCGCGATGTAGAGCTGCGGCGCCACAACTTTGCCTGTCTGCCCGACTTGCAGATCGTTCGGTTGCCAGCCGGCGTCCACAACCGCGCGCGACGCGCCAACGGCCGCGCCCAATTCGTCGGCCAGCTGTTCGATGAGCGTGAAGTCGCCTTTGGTGCCGCGACCGCCGGACACCACTGCACGCGCTTCGGTTAACTCGGGCCGCGCGGACTTCACGGGAACGAATTCGACGAATTTCGTTTTGGCCGCGCTGGGCGTGAACGAGAAGGCTTCGACGCTGCCGCCCGTCGCTGCAGAAGCCGCCGCAAATTCCGTGGCGCGCACGGTGACGCACTTCACCGGCGTGGTGACTTCCACCGTCGCGATCGCGTTGCCCGCCCACATGGCGCGGCGAAAATGCACGGTCGCGCCTTCGCCAGAAAGGCCGATCACATCCGAAGCCACGCCCGCGCCCAGCCGCGCCGCAACGCGCGGCATCACATCTTTGCCGATCGAAGTGGCCGCGGCGACGACGTAGGTGGCTTCGGTTTTCTTCGCGGCTTCGGCGGCAAGCTGGCCGTAGGTCTCCGCGAGCACATGCGCGAACGCTGCACTGTCCGCTGCGAGCACACGAACGCCGTGCGCTGCGAGTTCTTTGGCTGCGCCATCGATCCCATGTCCAGCGATCAGGCCGACTACGTTTCCACTCGTGCGCACGGCGATTTCACGCGCCGCGGCGAGTGCGCTGAGCGTCGCCTTCTTAAGTTTTCCCTCATGCGCTTCGGCGATGAGCAAAATCGAATTGGCCATGATCAGATCACCTTCGCTTCGGTCTTGAGCTTCTGAACCAGCGTCGCCACATCGGGGACTTTCTGCCCGCCCGCGCGTGCCGGCGGCGCTTCCACCGAGAGGACGCGCACCTTCGCGGTGGTGTCCACGCCGAGCGCCACGGGGCTGAGTTCATCGATCGGCTTCTTCTTCGCCTTCATGATGTTCGGCAACGACGCGTAACGCGGCACGTTCAGTCGCAAATCGACCGTCACAATCGCTGGCAGCGCCACTTCCAGCCGCTCGAGCCCGCCATCCACTTCGCGCCAAACTTTAGCCGTACCGCCCTCGATCGCGATGCCGGGTTTCTTCGCCTTCTCCTCTTCGCTCTCGAGCGATTCACGCTTCGAAGCGAAGGTGGCCTGTCCCCAACCGAGGTATTCCGCCAGCAGTTGCCCAGTCACGTTGCTGTCGTCGTCGACGGCCTGCTTGCCCATCAGCACCAGATCGGGTTTTTCTTTCTCGATAACTTTTTGCAAGAGCCGCGCAGCCGCGTCGGGATCAAGGCTCTGCGGCCCAGCGCCGTCGAATTTCACGAGCACGCCGCGATCCGCGCCCATGGCCAACGCGCTGCGAATTTCCGTGGCCGCCGCCGCGCTCCCACAAGAGACGATCACCACTTCCGAGGGCATCGCCGCGTCGCGCAACCGCAGCGCTTCTTCGACCGCGATTTCATCGAATGGGTTGGCGCGGCAGTTGACGCCTTCAGTGACGATCCAGCTCTTGTCCGGCTTGACCTTGATTTTCGATTCGTAGTCTTCAACGCGCTTGACGGTCACCAGGATTTTCATGGCGTTCGCCACTAATGACGTAGCGCGGCATTGTCAATGTGTTACAGGCCCCGCATGGTTTCACGCGCTGCAAAAGGCGACACCGCGTCGTATGGCCGAAGCGTCATCACCCTCGAAGCTCGCACCCTCGATCGCGTGGCCAAACGCCTCGATGGCGCTTTCGAGCGCGCGGTAGAGCTCATCGTTAACTGCAGCGGCCGCGTCGTTTGCACCGGCCTCGGCAAGGCGGGATTCGTCGCGCAAAAACTCTCCGCCACGCTCTCGTCGACCGGAACGCCGTCGCTCTTTTTGCACCCAGCCGAAGCGCTGCACGGAGATCTTGGTCGCGTGACCAAAGGCGATCTGGCGATCGCGTTTTCCTACTCGGGCGAGACCGACGAAGTGCTGCGACTGATCCCCACGATTCGCAAATTACGCGTTCCCGTCATCGCACTGACGGGGCACTCAAAGAGCCGTCTGGCGAAGCTGGCCGATCCGGTCATCGATCTCGGTCAGGTCGCCGAAGCTTGTCCTCTCGGCCTCGCGCCCACGGCCAGCACCGTTGCGCTGCTCGCCGTCGCCGATGCGCTGGCGATGACGGTGTTGCAAAAACGTCCGTTTGACGAAACCGACTACGCGCGCCTCCATCCGGGAGGCAAACTTGGACGGCGCTTGCTGACGGTCGCCGCCATCATGCGCCGCGGCCAAGCGATGCCGATCGTCCGTGAAACGACGTCCGTACGAAATGCTGCTTCGGTCATGACGCGCACCCAGGGCCGCCCAGGTGCTGCGTGCGTGGTCGACGAAGCGGGGCGGCTCTCCGGCATCCTCACCGACGGTGATTTGCGACGGCTGGTCGAGCGCGGCGAAACGAATTTCACGCGGCCAGTGTCGAAAGTGATGGGTCCGCGGCCCGCAACAACGAAGCCCGCGGAGCGCGCGATGGAGGCCGCCGAGCGAATGCGGAAGCTTCAGATCGATCAACTTCCCGTCGTCGATGATGACGGGCGGCCGGTTGGTCTTCTCGACGTGCAGGACGTGCTGGCTGCGGGAATTGTGACGGCTGAATAGAAAGCAGACCAGCCGCGTCGAGGAAGCATGATCGCCTTTTTCGTCGCTGCCCTTTTCGCCGCTCCCGTTTCCACCGATTGCGCGCAAGTCCGCGCGGTGCGTGCGCTGGCCGCCGCACGCAGCCTCGATGAAACAACGCTGGTCGCTCTCGAACGTGTTGTGTGTAGCGTTGAGGTGACAACGCCGATCAGCGGAGACTGTCGCGCGCTTTCGACGATGGAACGCCTTGCACGACTCGCTGGTGACGCGACGCAGTTGCCCATCATCGCGGGTGCGGCGAGCGTGGCCTGCGTACTCGCGGAGCACGCCCCGGACCACAGGATTTGGCCGAACGGATCGGTTGCTCATGGATACGGGGGTGCCTGGTACTACCCGAATGGAGCAGCGGCAGGCTCGTTCGATGGCACGCTCTACTATCCCAAAGGCGCGGCCGCGCGGTCTTACGGAGGGACTTTATTTTATCCGAATGGCGCTACGGCGCGCTCCCTCTCCGGACAGTGGTATCTCCCGTCGAACGCAGCAGCATCTGAGGATGAATTATTAAGTGGGGCCTGCGCAAAGCTAGGCCCAACGTGCGGTGCGCGAATCGCGGAGCTCAACGGGCTCTGCCGCGAAGATCGCACGTTGGCTCTCCTCGAGCTGGCCTGGTCTTCGCGATAGCCTAGCTTTGAACTTCGAAGGGCTAAACGTCCGAAATCTTGATCGCCGCCTCGAGTGTCTCCACCCGTTTTCGCAAGTCGACCAGCTCACCGCGGTGGATGCGAAGTTCGTCAGCATATTCACCTTGTCTCACCTGACCCTCGTCAAGCCGCGCCAGGTGCTTTTCGTCACGAACAAGGATTCGTCTGATATCGGTGACCTCTCGCTTGAGTTCCGCGACGTCTCGCTTGAGTTCTGCAACGTCCCCCTTGAGTTCAGCGACGTCTCTCTTGAGCTCTTGGATATCCTTCGAGTGTTGTCGAACGACCGCTTCGAGGACGTCGAGTCGCACTTCGACGCGTTCGAACCTTTCGTTCATCTCGCGCCGCAGCAGTCCCACCTCGGAGTGCACGGCTTCGATGGTGGCTCTGTTCTGTGCGCGGATTTCCTCGAGCAGAACATTGTTCCGGTGAAACCCGTCCAGCAACATCTGAAATTGCTCCCCAGACATCTCCAACCCCTTCCCCTTGTGTGGCGCCGTTTTTGGCATCGTTTCTTCCTACCACGCGGGTCTGACATTGGCTTGCGTTGACCCGTTTGCCGGGCACTGCCTATAGTCCGCGCCCGTGACAAAACGCATTGCAGTCATTCCCGGAGACGGCATCGGTCCCGAAGTCGCGCGCGCCGGTGTACGCGTGCTCGAAACGCTGGCCAAGAAACGCAACTTGGCGCTCGCCTTCGACTGGTTCGATTACGGCGCCGAGCGCTATCTACGCGATGGCACCACGCTGCCCGACGCCGATATTGAAAATCTTCGCAGCTACGATGCGATTTTTTTCGGCGCGGTCGGCGATCCGCGCGTTCCGGGCGGCGAGCATGCACGTGACATTTTGTTGGGTCTGCGTTTCAAGCTCGATCTCTACGTCAACTTTCGCCCGTGTAAGCTTTACGACGACTCGCTCTCGCCGCTGAAGGGCAAGGGGCAGAAGGAACTCGACTTCGTCATCTTCCGCGAGAACACCGAGGGGCTCTACACCGGCGCTGGCGGCGTTTTCAAAAAAGGCACGCTCGACGAAATCGCCATCGAAGAAGACATCAACACGCGCAAGGGCGTGGAGCGAATCATTCGCGCGGCCTTTGCCTACGCGAGCGAGCGCGGACTCAAGCGCGTCTGCATGGCCGACAAAGCCAACGCCATGCAGCACTCGGGTGGTCTCTGGCGTCGGACGTTTTCGCTGGTGAAGGCGCAGTATCCGCAGATCGAATCGTCGGTGATGTACATCGACGCGCTGGCCATGGATCTGGTGCGGCGGCCTGAGCGGTACCAAGTGATCGTGACCGGAAATCTCTTCGGCGACATCATCACCGATCTCGGTGCGGCGCTCACCGGTGGGCTCGGACTTGCGGCCAGTGCCAACCTGCATCCGGGGCGCCTCGGCCTCTTCGAGCCGGTGCACGGCAGCGCGCCGGACATTGTCGGAAAGGAGCAGGCCAATCCTTTGGCCATGTGCCTGACGGGCGCGCTGATGCTGCGGCACTTACACTACCCGGCGGAGGCGACGCTGCTCGAGGAGTGTGTGGCGCGGTGCGTGCGCGAGGGGTTGCGGACGCCGGATTTGGGCGGGACGAAACGGACCGGCGAAGTGGAAGCGCGGTTGATTCAGCTGCTGGAGATCGCATGACGACGCGTATTGCAAACGATAGCAAAACGAATACACGTCCCATGACGCTGACGCAGAAGATTCTGGCGGCGCATGCGCGTGGACTCTCGCGGCCGTGGGTGCAGGCGGGCGACCTGTTGCAGATCTCCGTCGACTGGACCATCGCCAGTGAGCTGGCTTGGAATGGAATGGAGCGGACGTACGATCTGCTTGGTCGGCCGCCGATTTTTGATCGCGAGAAATTTTATTTGGCCATCGATCACACCGTCGATCCGGTGACGCTGGCTACCGATGTGCGTGCGCAGAAACTGGTGAAGCTGTCTCAGAATTTCGCGAAGGAAGCGAAGCTGCGGCACTTTTACGATTCGAATCAGACCATTCTGCACACCAAGTTTTATCGCGATCTGGTGCTGCCGGGAGACGTGGTGCTGGGCGCGGATTCGCACACGTCTTCGCACGGTGGGCTCGGTGCGTTTTCGATTGGACTCGGTGGCGGCGATATCGCCGTGGCGATGGTGCTCGGCGAGAGCTGGATTGAAGTACCGGAAGCGATTTCCATTGAATATACCGGTGCGTTGCCGTTCGGGATTGGAGGCAAGGATGTCATCTTGCGCACGCTGGGCGCGCTCGGGCGCAACACGGTGGCCATGGAGCGCAGCGTCGAGTACCGGGGTAATGCGGTGCGCGCGTTTTCCACGGACACGCGGTTCACCATCGCCAACATGACCGCGGAGTTTGGCGGGCTCAACGGGATTTTCGAGGCGGACGAGGTGGTGGCGCGCTGGATTTCGCAGCGGCCGGCAGAGGGGGGAGCCAGCCCAGCTTCGCTGGGTGGCGGGGGGGGACGGGTTCCCCACTCTAACGCCGGGCACAAGAAGGGCGCGCGTTACTTCCGCGCCGATCCAGATGCGCCGTATTGCGAACGGCATACAATCGATCTGTCGGCGTTGACGCCGCAGGTGGCGATGCCGTTTGCGCCGGACAATGTGCGCGATGTGGCGTCGCAGGTTGGGCAGAATTTGGACGGACTTTTTATTGGCGCCTGCACCACGACAGAAGAAGAGTTGGTGTTGGGCGCGCTTGTGCTCGAGCAGGATTGGGCTGGGCGCGCGGCGCGTGGGTCGCAACAGAAGCAGCTGGTGGTGCCGGGGTCGCTCGATATCGAAGCACGGCTTCGGGAGCGCGGATTGTGGGCGGCGTACGAGCGAGCGGGATTTCGAGTTGGGCCTCCGGGTTGTTCGATGTGTCTCGGTGTGGCCAGCGAGAAAGCGGGGAAGGGTGAGGTTTGGCTCAGCTCGCAGAATCGGAATTTTAAGAATCGGATGGGGGAAGGATCGCTGGCTTGGCTCTCGAGTGCGGCGACGGTGGCGGCGAGTGCGGGATCGATGACGCTGACGGATCCGCGGGCGCTGCTCGCGCGAGTCGATCAAGCGCGGTACCGCAAGTTGCTTGGGCGCGATCGGGAAGAGCGGGTTCCGGAGATTGTGATTAGCGAGCCGTCCATTGCCGAGCGCGATGGCGTCCGCGTTCACGAAAGCGGACGCGAGGGTGATAGCGACCGCGGGTTGGTTCGTGGGCGGGCGCAAAAGTTCGGGGATTCCGTAGATACCGACGCGATCATTCCCGGTGAATTTTGCCATTTGACGAAGCTCGAAGACCTCGGCGCGAAGTGCTTTCACCTCGTACGGCCGGACTTTGCGACGAAGGTCGCAGCGGGTGCGAACGTCGTTGTGGCGGGCGAAGGATGGGGCAGCGGGAGCTCGCGCGAGCAGGCGGTGTTGGCGCTCAAAGGCGCGGGCGTGCAGGTGGTGATTGCGCGGAGTTATGCGTTTATTCACAAGCGGAATTTGGTGAATGAGGCCGTGGCGTTTTTGCAGGTGAATGATGCGGCGTTTGCGGCGATCACGAATGAAGGCGACGAGATCAGTGTCGATCTCGCGAAGGGAGTAGTGACGCACGTGTCGAGCGGAAAAACGTTCGCGGCAGTAGCGCCTTCGCCGGTGGTGCGGGCGCTGCAGCGCGAAGGCGGGCTGGTGCCGGCGGTGAAGCGACATGGTGCGAAGGTGTTTGCGGAGTTGACGTGAGGGAGCTCAAGGCATCCTGCGGCCCCCCCACCCTGGCCCTCCCCCGCAAAGGGGGGAGGGGACAGTTTTTCACGATCGGCGGCGAGCGTCGTGCGAATCAGGGAGGACAATCTTTCAAGGATTCCCACTCCTCTTGCGGTGGCGTGATGAGCGGCGAGCGTCGTGCGAATCAGGGAGGACAATCTTTCAAGGATTCCCTCCCCCCTTGCGGGGAAGGGTTAGGGTGGGGGGATCGAATCCACCACTCTTCGGATCGCCTTCAACACCGCATTCAGCTCACAAAAAACGGCGTTGTCCCAAAACCGCATCAGCCGGAAGCCCTGGCTTTTAATCCAAAGTGTTCTGCGCAAGTCGTATTCAACCTGTTCGGCGTGCTGCCCGCCGTCCAACTCGATGACAAGTTTGGGATCGAAGCAGACGAAGTCGACGATGTAGTTACCAATGGGTACTTGACGTCGAAAGCGGGCACCGAGCTGGTTCTTGCGAAGGCGACTCCAAAGCGCAGCTTCCGAGTCGGTCATGTTTTTGCGAAGATCTCGCGCTCGTTTTTGCAGATGCACGGTCCCCCCACCCTAACCCTCCCCCGCAAGGTGGGAGGGAATTCTTTGGAGCCACTCCATGAAACCCATCACCGAAGACATCGTTTTCCTGTCCGCTAAACGGACACCGTTCGGCACGTACGGCGGCGCGCTCAAGGATGTCTCCGCCACCGACCTCGGCGGTCACGCGGCCAAAGCAGCGCTCGCACAATCCGGTGTGGCGCCCGAAGACATCGGCCACGTCGTCTTCGGCAACGTCGCGCAGACCAGCGGCGACGCGATTTATCTCGCGCGCCACATCGGACTGAAGGCGGGACTTCCGCAAGCCGTGCCCGCGGTGACGGTGAATCGTCTCTGCGGATCCGGCTTCGAAGCGATCACACAAGCGGCCGTGCTTATTCTCACCGGTCAAGCGAACGCCGTCCTCGCGGGCGGCGCGGAGAGCATGTCGCAAGCGCCGCACGTCGTGCGCGGCGCACGGTGGGGCTACCCGCTCGGCAAGTCGCCGAAGATGGAGGACTACCTCTGGGAAGCGCTGACTGACACCTACACCGGGTTGCCGATGGCGATGACGGCGGAAAATCTCGCGGTGAAGTATGGGCTCGGTCAGGATGTTGTCGACGAGTATTCCGTGCTCTCGCAAAAGCGGTTCGCGGCTGCGCAGGAAGCGGGGCGGCTCAATTCGGAAATCGCGGCGATGGAGTTGCCGGGAAAAAAAGGAACGACGATCAACTTCGCGCGCGACGAGCACAACCGGCCCGACACAACCGTCGAAGGACTGAAGAAGCTGCCCAAGGCGTTTAAGAAAGACGGCGTCATTCACGCCGGCGCGGCGAGCGGGATTTGCGATGGAGCGGGCGCGCTTGTGGTGGCCAGCGCCGCGTGGGCGAAGAAAAAAGGACTCACGCCGATCGGTCGGCTCGTGGGCTGGGGCGTGGCCGGTTGCGATCCGTCGATCATGGGCATCGGTCCGGCGCCAGCGATTCGGCAAGCGCTCGAAAAGACCGACGCGAAAATTTCAGATTTCGATCTCTTCGAGGTGAACGAGGCTTTTGCACCGCAATATCTTGCCGTCGAGAAAGAGCTCGGACTTCCGCGCGATCGCACCAACGTTGACGGCGGCGCGATCGCGGTCGGCCATCCGCTGGCGGCGAGCGGCGCGCGCATCACGGCGCATCTTTTGTACGAGCTGAAACGGCGTGGCGCGAAGCGCGGCATCGGCAGCGCATGCATCGGCGGCGGGCAGGGGATCGCCGTGCTTGTTGAGGTGTAGCGGAGTAAAATGGTTGTCATGGAAACGGCGGCATCTACACCGAGCTGGAGCCAGCGAAAGCTAAGTCGGCTGCAGTATGAGGAGCTCATCGACCAGGGCTGGTTCGATGATGTGCGGGCGGAGTTGCTTCATGGGCGGGTGGTGCGAATGAGTCCTCAGAAAAATCCACATGCGTTGGCCGTCGAGCAGATGACCGAGCTGCTCGTGACGAAATTGAGGAGGCGCGCGCGCATTCGCGTGCAATTGCCAATCGCGCTGAGCGAGGATTCGGAACCCGAGCCGGATTTTGCGCTCGTTTCTCGTGACGCATCACGTGTTGATCATCCTCAGCGCGCGCTGTTGATTATCGAGGTTTCCTATCGCACGCTCGCGAAAGACTGCACCGTTAAGGCGAAGCTCTACGCGGAAAACAATATTCCTGAGTATTGGGTAGTCGACGTAGCGCACCGCGAAGTTGTGGTCTATACGCAACCCGTTCTCGGTCAGTACAAAAGCCGAAAGCGGATTGCGCATGGCGCGAAAATTTCGCCACTGGCCTTCCCGAAGATCTCTTTCGCCGTCGCCGATTTTCTTCCCTGATGCAGACTTCGGAGATCATCCACGATTGGAACGGCGCTGGTGCGCTGGGCGGGCTTTCGCAAGTGGAGCTGCTCGACGAAACCCTGCGCGACGGCATCCAGTCGCCGTCGGCGATCGATCCGCCATCCGAGGTGAAAGTTCAGCTTCTGCGGTTGCTGGCGGAGCTCGGCGTCACCCATTGCGACATCGGCCTTCCAGGCGCGGGACCGCGCGCGCGCGCCGATGTAACGCTCTTGGCGCGGACGATCCTCGAGGAGAAACTGCCGATTCGCGCCAACTGTGCGGCGCGTACGGTGATCGCCGATATTGCGCCGGTAGTGGATGTTTCGCAGTCGGTCGGCGTGCCTCTCGACGTCTACACCTTCATCGGTAGCTCGCCGATTCGGCAGTATGCCGAGGAGTGGGATCTCGACTTCATCGTTAAGCAATCCACTGAAGCGATTACATTCGCCGTATCGCACGGTCTGAAGTGCACCTATGTGACCGAGGACACCACGCGATCGCGCCCCGAAGCGTTGACGACGTTGTTCCGCGCGGCCATTGACGCGGGCGCGTCACGGCTCTGTCTTTGCGACACGGTTGGTCATGCCACGCCGAACGGCGCGCGCGCGCTGGTGGCGTTTGCGCGCAGTGTCGCGGGACCGACCATCGGCCTCGATTGGCACGGCCACAACGATCGCGGACTGGCGTTAGCGAACGCGCTTGCCGCGGGAGAGGCGGGCGCGACGCGGCTTCACGGAACCGCGCTTGGCATCGGCGAACGTGTCGGCAACACGCCGCTCGATCAGTTGCTCGTCAATTTTCAATTGCTCGGTTTGACCAAAAAGCCGCTGACGCGCCTGCTCGAATTCGTGCGACTCGCCTCGAAGCACATCGGCCAAGAGATTCCGGTCAATTATCCGCTGGCCGGTCGCGATGCGTTTCGTACGGCGACGGGCGTGCATGCCGCCGCGATCATCAAGGCGCAAAAGAAGGGCGACATCTGGCTCGCCGATCGCATTTATTCGGGCGTTCCGGCCGGTGAGTTCGGAAAGTCTCAAGAGATCGAAATTGGCCCGATGAGCGGACTTTCCAACGTGCGCTACTGGCTCGCGGAGCACGGTGTGGCCGCCTCCGACGACGGCGCGCGCGCCGTTCTCGCTGTGGCGAAATCCGCGGCACGTACGCTCACCGAATCTGAAATTCGTACTGCCCTCGAGGATCCAGCAAAATGAACAACACCATGACCACGCCCTACACCGGCATCAAAGTTTTCAGCACCACGTTGGCGCGCGACCGCGAGCAGATGGGCGAGAACATTACCAAGTGGCTCAAGGAAAACAGCGACGTCGAAGTCGTGAACAAGGTCGTCACGCAGTCGTCGGACAAAGAGTTCCACTGCCTCACCATCACGCTCTTCTATCGGCGCAAAGCAGCCTAGCCGATGCCGACGTTTCCCCGCCGTCCGCCGTCGTCCTCCGGCGCAGGCCCAGTGCCGCCTGGAACGATGGGGCTCATGATCGCGCTGGTGGCGGTGTCGGTGCTTTCGGTTTTGTCGGTTGGTGGTGGGCGACTTGGCGGCGAGCTGGCGCTCTATGCGCCGCTGGTGTTGCGCGGACACCTCTGGTCGCTTCTGACCTACGGTTTCCTGGAAACAAATCCAGTCAATATCTTATTTTCATTGATCGGCCTCTACTTCATCGGTAGCGCGATGGAGCAGCGTTGGGGCACGCGGCGCCTCGTCACGTATTACCTTGTGATGACAATGTTATGCGGCGCGGTGGCCGTGTTGTTGTCGCTGGTGTGGCCAGCCGCGGGCGGACCGCATGCGGGATCGTGGACCGCGCTCACCGCGTTGACCGCGGCTTTCGCGCTGGAGATGCCCGACGCGACGATCATGTTTGGCTTCTTCGTCCCGCTGCGTGGGCAGCAACTGTTGTGGGTGCTCCTCGGCATGCTGCTGCTCTTTGCGGTTTTCTCCGGGCTCGCGCCGTTCGTGCCGCAGTTCGCGGCGCTAGGATTCGCGGTGCTGCATGCGCGCGGTTACACCCGGCCGAGTCGAACGATGGCCCGCGTGCGGCTGGCGTGGCTCGAGTACCGATTGAAGCGGCGCCGATTGAGGCTGGTCGACGAAATCACGCGGCCACCGAAAGACGGCAGTTCCAAGTATTTGCATTAGCCTGAATTTTTTTTAGGAAACCCCGAGCGCCGCAGCCACGGTCGATACAAACGGCGTGGCTTCTAGTTCGCCCATGACCCACTGCACGGCAGCTCGGTAGTTGAGCAGCTCCCGAATTTCCTGAACCGGATGGCCGGAGACGGTTCGTCCAGCCAGAACGCTCGCGGCTTCGTCTTCGGAGAGCGTCGAGCCCTCGACCAGCGTCGACCCGATGAGGAGGTGTTTTTCGAGGGACGCGAGCGACCACCGCATGGTGCGACGATAGCATGCGTCGGACTTAGCGGCCTAAAGAGGAAAGTGAACATTTTGTCATGTCGCCGAAGATGGACGGATGGGCCGTGGGCTAAGAAGCGTCCATCGTGGCGCTTCCCGTTCGGCGCAGCAAGTAATGCGCGTTCAGCTCACGCGGGCCTTCGAGCGCCAGTGGCGTCCGTTCGAGAAGAACGCTCAGGAATCGATCGCCAAAGTTATTCGCCTCCTGCCGACCGTCGTGGAAGATCCCCACGCTCACCTTGGCGCCGGTTTGCGGAAGCTTCACCCGAGCGGAATCTGGGAAGCGCGTGTTGGGCTTAATCTGTGTTTCGTTTTCGCCGTGGACGGAGACCTGCTTACGCTCGACCGGATCGGCACACACGACGAAATCCGCCGCTCCCTCAAAGCGCTCTAGCCGCCTATCCCAGAAATTTCCGAGCGTCCGCAAAGAACTCCGTTAGCGGAACGATGTCGATCTTCCCCTCGTGAAGTCCTCGCCTCCCGCCGCAAAGCAGCGTGCACTTGGCCATCGGGTAGTCGATCAAAAATTCCTGGAGACTCTTGAGGTCACCGCTCCGCACGCGATCGCTTCGCTTGACCTCGAAGGCGCGCAGCCAGATCGACGTAGGCCGCGTCGGCTAACGACGTACGCGCCCAGCTTGATTTTCCGGTTCCACGCGGGGGCTGAATAAGTCTGGCGTACAGTCCGCCGTTTTGCACGAAATATGGAAGTTTCAATGCCACTCTGCACTACGGCGCCAACGGCCCGACGGCGACCGGCACTTTGCTTCCGCTCGGTACGTTGCTCCCCCAGCACTGAGCCCCGCCGCTCACGATAGCGCACGTCGCTTTGGTGCCAGCGGCGATGGCGCTGACGCCGGCGGTCAATCCCGCGACCTGAACCGGTGCGAGGCCGATGTCGGTCGTGCCGTTGCCAAGTTGGCCATCGGCGTTCGCGCCCCAGCACCAGGCACTTGCGTTCACCACCGCGCAGCCATGAAAATCTCCCGCCGAGATTGCCTGCACGCCGCTGGTCAGGCCGAGCACCGGAATGGGTTTTGGAGTGTTTGTCACCTGCTTATTTCCGCCCAACTGCCCGCTGGAATTGCTGCCCCAACAGAACGCGCCGCCGTCGACGATGGCGCAGGTAAAACTCCTGCCCGCTGCCATTGCCTGAACGTTTCCCGTCACGCGCGAAACGGGAATGGGCGTTGCGCTCTCCCAGACGCTGGTTGTTCCCAGCTCGCCCGCGTAGCCGTCTCCCCAGCACTGCATGGCGCCGCTCACGAGTGCGCAGGCGTGGGCTTCTCCGACGGCAATCGCGCTGACGCCCCCGGTCAGGCCCGTGACTGGAACCGGAACGTGGCTCCCTACGGTGGTGTTGTTCCCGAGCCGGCCGTGTGAACCATCGCCCCAGCACCAGACGCCGCCGCTCACCAGCGCGCAGGTGTGAGCGTTGCCCGTGCCGATGGCTTGCACGCCGCTGGTGAGTCCGGCGACTTGGATCGGCGCGTTAGCCTGCGTCGTGGAATTGTTGCCGAGTTGGCCGTAGCTGTTGTCGCCCCAGCACAGCGCGCTGCCTTGGACGACGGCGCAGGCGTGGATGCTGCTCGCGCCCGTGGTGATGCCTTGTACGCCGGTCGTGAGTCCGAGGACATGCACCGGCGCGGCGCTGCTGATGCGGTTGCCGGTTCCGAGTGTGCCAAACAAATTGTCGCCCCAGCATTGCGCACCGCCGCTCACGAGGGCGCAAGCGAACCCGTTACCGCCGCTAATAGTGAGGGCCGTGAGCGTGGTGCCGCCGTCGTTTGTCGGCGAGCCGCCATCGCTCGGCTGCGTGCCGCCATCGGTCGTCGAATCGCCGCCGTCTCCGCCGTCTGTCATCGGGGTGTTGTCGTTCGAATTGGGTGACCTGGGATCGCTCGTGCGGCAAGCGAAGGCGAGCAGGGCGCAAGCGAGTGAGGCGAGGAAGGTGCGCGGAGGTTGACTCGCGGTAGGCATTCTCTCTTCATTTTATCAGAGGGTCGCCGTTTGTTTGCGGGCGCCCCTCTTCGCGCGCACAATCGTGGCATGGCGGATCGCCCCTACTTCCTCTGGGACGTCGATATCACCGACGCGGAATTCCGCGCACGGTTGAAGCATCCCGATCCGGCGATTCGCGCCCAGTGGCAGGGACGGCTTCTCGCGCAGGCGCGTTACCGCGAAGTGTGGGACTACATTTCCGTCGCCGAAATTCTCGCCAATTGGGATGCGATTCAGCGCCATCTCGGCCGCAGCCGTCGCTCGTGGGAAAACCTCTTCGACGCTTGGCGCGCGCATGGACTCATCCCTGCCCGATAAGCTCACGCGGCTGCAGCGCGATCTTCTTCTAGGTAGTGGCTGCCGGCTATACTTGGGCTATACATTAAAAGCTGAGGACGCATGACAACGACGATTCAGAAATGGGGAAATAGCCAAGGCTTGCGGTTGGCCAAGTCCTTGTTGGAGGAGGCGCACATTCGAATTGGCGAGGAGGTGGAAGTCCTGGTCAAGGGCGGCAAGATCGTCGTGCAGCCTCGTTCGCGCCAGAAGCGTCGCATCCGTATCGAGGACTTGGTGGCGCGGATGCCACGTGGCACTCGCCCCCGAGAAGAGTCCTTCGGCAAGCCTCAAGGTAAAGAGGTTTGGTAATGGCGATCTACACGCCACAACAGGGTGATTTCATCGCGCTCAGTTTTGACCCGCAATCAGGTCACGAACAAAAAGGCCGCCGCCCCGCGCTGGTGGTCAGCAACGCCCTTTTCAACAAGGCCACGGGAATGGCGATGGTGTGCCCACTCTCGAATACCGACCGCGGCATTCCGTTCCACGTTGCCGTCGGCAGCACGGCAACGGTCACCGGGTTTGTGATGGTGGAGCAGGTCAAGTCCGTCGATTTTCATTCGCGCGGAGCAAAATTTATCGCCGTGGCAAATCCAAAGCTGCTGGACGAAGTGCAGGGGATTCTTGCCGCCTGCCTTGCGACGCGGTGATCGCTAAGCCGATTCTTTTTTCTCGTACACCACCAGCGGCGGCTCTTTCTTCGAGATCGTCTCCTCGTTAATGACGATCTCTTTAATGTTTTTGTGGCTGGGCACGTCGTACATGATGTCCAGCATCGCGCTCTCGAGAATCGCCCGCAGGCCGCGTGCCCCCGTCTTGTGAATGATGGCCTCGCGCGCGATCGCCTTGAGCGACGGCTCGGAAAATTTCAGATTCACGCCGTCCATGTCCAGCAGGCGCCGGTACTGCTTGGTCAGCGCGTTGCGCGGCTGCGTGAGAATTTCGATCAGCGCTTTTTCGTCCAGCTCGTCGAGCGTGGCTACGACGGGCAAGCGGCCGACGAACTCCGGAATCATGCCGAACTTGAGCAAATCCTCCGGTTGCACATCGCGCAGAAGCTCCGAGACATTTTTCTCCGAACGCTTCTTCACTTCGGCGCCGAAGCCCAGGCTCTTTCCGCCCAGCCGCTGCTCGACGATGCTCTCGAGCCCCACGAAGGCGCCGCCGCAAATGAACAAAATGTTGGACGTGTCGACCTGCAAAAACTCCTGCTGCGGATGCTTGCGGCCACCCTTGGGCGGCACGTTGGCGACCGTTCCTTCGATGAGCTTCAAGAGCGCCTGCTGCACGCCCTCGCCGGAGACGTCGCGCGTGATCGACGGGTTCTCACTCTTGCGGGCGATCTTGTCGATCTCGTCGATGTAGACGATGCCGCGCTGCGCCCGCTCGATGTCGTGGTCGGCGGCTTGCAGGAGATTCACAATAATATTTTCAACATCTTCGCCAACGTAGCCTGCTTCGGTGAGGCAAGTCGCGTCCGAAATTGTGAACGGGACTTTGAGAATCCGCGCCAGTGTTTGCGCAAGCAGCGTCTTGCCGCTCCCCGTCGGGCCGAGTAGCAAAATGTTCGACTTCTGCAGCTCGACATCGTCCAGCGCGACCTTGGTTTCGATGCGCTTGTAGTGGTTGTGCACCGCCACCGCGAGAATCTTCTTGGCGCGGTCCTGGCCAATGACGAACTCGTCGAGAATATTCTTAATCTCGCTCGGCCGCGGAATGCGCAGCTTGGTGTCGCGCGCCTCTTCTTTGTCGATCTCCTCGGCGACGATGTCGTTGCACAACCCGATGCACTCGTCGCAGATGTAGACCGTTGGCCCGGCGATCAGCTTTTTCACTTCCTTCTGCGACTTGCCGCAGAAGGAGCAGCAGAGCGTGTGGTTTTCGCGCTTTTCGACCACGGATGCTCCTCGTCGATAAAGTAATCAGGAAAAAGTCTTACGTCTTGCTGGTGCTCGGGCGAATGCGCGTGCCGGGGAGGAACACCTCGTCGATGAGGCCATACTCCTTGGCCTCGCCGGCGCCCATGAAGTAGTCGCGGTCGGTATCCTTTTCGATGCGCTCGATCGACTGCTTGCAGTGGCTCTTTAAAATATCGTTGAGCTTCGCCTTGAGGCGCAAAATTTCCTTGGCCTGAATGTCGATGTCCGTGGCCTGTCCTTGGAAGCCGCCCATCGGCTGGTGAATCATGATTCGGCTGTGCGGTAGCGAGTAGCGCTTGCCCGGTGCGCCGGCAGCCAAGAGAATGGCCGCCATGCTGGCCGCTTGCCCCATGCAAATCGTGGTCACCGACGGCTTGACATATTGCATGGTGTCGTAAATCGCGAGACCAGCAGTCACCGATCCGCCGGGAGAGTTGATGTAGAGGCTGATCTCCTTGTCGGGATCCTCGCTCTCGAGAAAGAGCATCTGCGCGATGATCACGTTGGAGACGTCGTCGTCCACCGGTGTGCCGAGGAAGATGATGCGGTCTTTGAGGAGACGCGAGTAGATGTCGTAAGAGCGCTCACCGCGGTGGGTCTGCTCGACGACGTACGGCATCGGGATGTAGGGCACGGTCGGCTCCGTCCAAGGTTGGGTTGTGGATTCACTATAGCTTGTGGTTGGGGGAAAAGCTTTTCGCCCGCGCTAGCCACGCTTCGGCGACCGATCGGATTTCACCCGGTTCTACGCCAGCGCGCAACGGCAATTCCCAGTAACTGACGTCGTGCCAGCGGCCGAATTTCCAACCAACGCGATGGTAAGTGCCGCACCGGATGAATCCCGCTTTTGTGTGGAGACGTTCGCTCGCTGCGTTGCCCTCGGAGATGCCGGCGATCAATGTGACGTAACCTTGCGTGCGCACGAGCGAAATGAGCGCGTCGTAGAGTGCGGTGCCGATGCCGCGGCCGTGAAAGCGCGGGTCGAGGTAGATGCCCGCATCGGCGGTCCAATGGTAGGCGCCGCGCGTGTGATGGGGCGATGTTTTGGCGAAGCCAACGACGCTGCCTCCGCTGCGCCACACGAGCCATGGATGGAAGCGCGAATGCTGCTCCCATTTTTGAATCCACTCCTCGAGCGGTTCCGGCTCGGTGGCGAAATTGGCGGACGTGTGCAGCGCGGCCAGATTGGAGATCTCGACGATGCGCGGAAGATCGGCTCGCGTCGCGAGGTCGAGAGTCACGGGAAGCATCGTCGTCGTCAAACACCCGGCTCCGCGTACATCTCGCCAATGAGTCGCCGAAGCTCTGCGGCTTCCTTCGCGTCAAGTCGGGCGATGTGCTTCTTGAGCCGCACCTTGCTGATGGCGCGGATCTGATCGACGGCAATTTCGCCAAGACGGCCCTTGATGCGGCATGGCAATCGGCTGCGCCAGCGAGCGTGCAGCTTGGTCGTTAGCGGGCATACGACAACCGTGTCGAGAAATCGATTCATCTCGTTTTGGCTGACGACCACGACTGGTCGTGTCTTAGCGATTTCGGCACCACGCGGTGGATTGAGATCGGCGAGGTAGATACCGTATCGCTCGATCATTCGTCGAGTCCATCGGCGACCATGGATTCGAAGTCGCTCCAGTCTTCACGTTCGGCAGCCATCTCGCGGTAGGTCTCGTTCCACGACAAGCGACGATCGTTCGTTCCGCGCAGGAGGATTCCCTCCTCGCGCGCTTCCAAGACAACAGAGTCCTTGAAAGCGTATTTGCTGAGGATGGCCTTGGGCAGGCGCACGCCTCGTGAATTTCCGATCGGAACGATTTTTAGGCGTAAAGCAGCCGCGCTTTTTAGCATGTAATTACTGTAATTACTTTTCGAAAACAACGCAACGGCGCGTCTACTTAATCGTCGCCGCGGTCTTTACGACGTCCAGTGCCCGATCATGCTTGAGCCGCGTCTTGAGCTGCATCAGCGCCGCGGCTTCACGGTAGTGCGCGCGCACCTTCGCCACCGGCTGCCCTGCGTCGCTCGCGGCCTTCTCGATCGCCGTTTCCACGTCCGCGTCAGACGGCGCAATCTTCTCCACTTCGCAAATCGCATCCAGCAGCAGTGCGCCTTGCACTTCCAGCGTGGCCCGCTCGCGCATCTCGCCGCGCATCCGCTCGAAGTCGAGCCCGAGTTGCCGCGGATCGACGCCGCGTCGGGCGAAGCTTTGCAGCATGCCTTCCAGCATGGCGTCCACGTTGCGCTCCACCAGCGCGGGGGGGGCCTCGACCGGATTTTTCGCCAGCAGCGCGCGGAAAAGCGCGTCGCGCAAGGCCAGATCATTCTTGCGCTGCGCTTCGGTGCGCAGATCTTTTTCGACCTTCGCGCGCAGGTCAGCCAGCGTCGGCACGCCGACGTCCTTCGCAAACTCATCGTCCATCACGGGCACGTCGCGCCGCTTCAATCCGCGAAGCGTTACCGCGAACACACCAGTCTTGCCGCGCAGATCCGCCACGCGGTAATCCGCCGCGAATCCCGTCTCCACGTTGCGCGTCTCGCCGATGCGGGTCCCGACCAGCGCCTCGCAGCGCCCCTCGAGAAAGCTGCCCGGTTCCACACGAATGCCCGCGCCTTCACTCGTGGCGCCCTTGATTGGCGCGCCGTCGACGGTGAGCACGTAGTCCACCATGGCGATGTCGCCGGCCTGCGCCACATCGCGTCCTTCGATGGGCGCCACCTGCGCCAACGTCTGCCGCATGCGCTCCAACTCTTCATCCACTGCGCTTGATAAAACATCAACCTTCTCGGCCGTCACTTCCAGCCCGCGGTAGTCCTTGATGGCGACCTTGGGCCGAACCTCGGCGCGCGCCGTATACTTAAAAGACTTACCGACGAGCACTTCGTCCTGCTCGGTGACGCGCACATCCAGCGGCGCCACGGCATGCTTCGTTAGCGCGTCGCCGATGGTGGTTTCGACGAGCTTCTTGGCCACATCGCCCTCGACCTGACCTTTGAAATATTGCTCGACGAGTCGACGCGGCGCGTGGCCTGGACGAAAGCCCTTGAGCTTCACCGTTCTCGATAGCCTTGTGTAGGCCGCGTCCAGCGCGATCTGCACGGTTTCGGGATCGACTTCGACGTTGATCTTTTTGACGACGGGCGAAAGGTCTTCGAGGCGGGATTGCGTCATGGCGTGCGCTCCAGATACTTAGTGGAATCTATTCATGCGAGCGGAGGGACTCGAACCCCCAAGGGTTTCCCCACCGGATTCTAAGTCCGGCGCGTATACCAGTTCCGCCACGCTCGCGTGGAGGAGCGGAATAGCGCATTGCCAGCGACAGGAGCAAGCTGTTGGAAGTGCCCTACAGCACGCACCCGCCATCGCTCGGAACGAACACGGCGCCGCCGTGGCAGAGGCAGTAGAGCCCCGTCGCGGGATCCGCATCGTCTCCGTAGAGCCGCTTGAAGGCTTCGTGAAAGGAAGCAATCCCATCCCGCAGCTTTCTTCTCTGCTCGCGGGTTCCACTCCAGGCGTTGCGTTTTGCATACACGATCGCTGCAACCATCCCTCCAATAGCGCGTGGAGCTGCACCCGCGCCGTAGAGTTCCCAATGATCCATCCCGATGCCCTGGAGCTGGGACAGCTCCGTAGCATCTCGTAGATCGATCGTATCCACGGCCGCCACCGCGTGAGGACCGAGCACGCCGTGCACTTGTTCCGCGAACCGCTGGACGTCGTCACGTCTTCCAGCCAGCTGACTTGCGTAGCTCGCGGCGAGCCGGTCCAACTCGTGATCTCTGCTCAAGCGCGCGAGGCCACGTTCTGAGCGGATTCGATCGACTGCGCCTCCAAGTTCCTCCGATGGCAACACGTTCTCAGTCCTCGTCGTTGTTCTAGGCTCCACGCCCGTTGGTGCCGGTGTTTTCTTCTCACATGCGATCGCGAGCAGCACGACGAGCAACGTTCGTGCTACCGCGGACGAGCCCGTGGTAACTGCTGTCATCGCGCGCCGAAGCCTACCAAATTTCGGCAGTTGAAAGAGCGGCGTCCTCCTCGGACGGTCGGGTCGCCAAACAGCGCAAGATCTACCTCGGCTATGAGTTAACCGAAGGCGCGGACGGAACAATTTAGTAAAAATCACGGACCCGGCACACAAACGGGCGGCGTCTGCGCTGTGTCGCAGGACATGCCGAGCATGCAGTCGGCGTCGCTGGTGCAGCCACCGTCTCCCGGAAGCCCGCTCGGATCGCCGTTCGCCGGTGTTTGCGGCGGAAGCGGAACGGGCGCGGGTGCTAAGGAATCGCCGTAGTAGACGAGGAAGGCCCGAATGAAGTCGTAGCTCGGGTCGACGCGGGCCGCGACTCCCGAAAAGAGGCAGGGGCCATCGCCACCCGAGATCACGCCCGTGAGGTACTCCGCACCATTCGCTTTGACGAAGACTGGTCCGCCGGAATCGCCACCACAACTGTTCGCGAGGTCGCGCATCTCGGTGAGCCAATCCAAGGTGTTGCCGGAGATGCTGATACCTGGTCGCGCGACCTGATGTTTGACGCCGTCGTCCCTCAGAAAGCCACTGGTGATGCCGTACCCAACGAGGCGGGCGTCGGCGAGCGATGAAGGAAGCCCCAGCGGAGCGCGAGCAGGTAGCGCATCGCCGTTTTGGAATTTGTTCGAGGCGAGGTGGATGAGACCAACGTCGTACTCGGGATGCGCGTCGCGGGGGTGCGCGGGATCGTACCGGAATCCCGGATCGTGCTGATAATCGTCGGCGCGTACCCAAGAGTGTTTCGCGAGCGCTTCGTCGAGATTGGCGCCGAAGGCCACGACGATCGAGAAATCCTCGGGCTTGCATTTCGCCGTGCAGAGTTTTTGGCTTTGAGGATTGATGATGGGATCGGCGGTGCAGTGGCCGGCCGTGAGTACCGTTTGCGTTCCGATGAGCGTCCCCGAGCAGAGCGCGTGACCCGTGGCGCGAGGGAAGACGATGGCCACGACCGCTGGATCGCCGCTGTCGGGATCGCCGTTGACGATCGGTGCGGCGCGAGAAGCGATCGGTGGGAGCGCGGATTCGCAGGCGAACAGCGCGACGACGAGGCAGGAAAAAGGACGATGCAACGAAGACCTCCGAGTGAGTCTGCTGGCGTAATCGGGGCGCGGCAAGACGCCAATCGGTCAAATGCGTCGAAGTTCGACGGCGAACGATAGCAATGCGATTTGGATGGCACTTGACCGAGGCGCCTCGGCGCGGCATATCTCGCGGTTCGTGCCCAGGTAGCTCAGTCGGTAGAGCAGAGGACTGAAAATCCTCGTGTCGGTGGTTCGATTCCGCCCCTGGGCACCAAAGATTCTGAGGCGTTGGCGGTTTTCGTCTTGGTCTTGGTGCCACGGTTGGTGCCACGGCGTGGCACCGGTGCCTTTCCTTCCTCCATCGGTACGCTGATGTTGACGAGCCCGACGGCCGTCTTGCGCGCTTCGTCTGTGGTGTGGGAGTAGCGCTGGGTCATCGTCAGCGACCGGTGGCCAGCGATGTCGCGAACAACGTGGATGGGCGTTCCCGCGGTGAGTTGGTTCGAAATGTAGCTGTGCCGCAAATCGTGGATGCGCACGGAGAGCTGGCCGGCAGCCTTGCGGGCCTTGAGCCAATATTTTCGTGCGTGTGAATAGCTAAAGGGGAAGGGCCGCTCGGGTGAGATGGCGGTAGCGATACGCAAGGCTCGGAACGCCTCTTCGTTGAGATCCACCGTAAGCGGGTAGCCGCTTTTCATCGCTGACGCCGGGTAGCGCACCTGCTTCTTGTTCCAATCAATCCAGGCCACTTCGGTGGCCAAAGCGCAACCGATTCGCAGGCCAGTGTTGGCGACGTACATGAAGAGTGGGCGCACGTCTTCGGGGAGCAGCGTTAGGAGATTGGCGACTTCCTTGGGCGAGAGGATCTTCCACTTATTCGTCGCTGCCGCTCCCGATTCTGGGTAGTTGCGAGCGATGGAACCCCCGGTTACACCGTGCGCTTGTTGTGACCCCTGCGCAGATGCTACCTGTTACTCTCAAGCTACGACGTTTAGGTTGGCCTATGCGAGGTCCTCGTCGTACCGGGAGCGCCAAGAATGAAGGCACCAGCGAGTCGTGTTTTTCAGTGCTGGAACACCGTTTTTCCTGCAGAGGATTTGCCGGGACAGTGGGTTGCTCATTGCCTTGACCTGGATGTGGTTACCCAGGGCGACTCAGTAGAGCACGCGCTAAAGATGTTGAGCGAAGCGGCCAGCATGGTGTTGAGCGATGATATTCGCTGTGGTCGAGACCCCATGGACAGAAGGGCGCCACGTAAATATTGGGACCAGATGTGGAAGATGATGCGCAGTCCTGCTTGCGGAAAAGTTGAAGATCTCAAGACGGCGTTGTCGAGAAATCCTCATGGTTTAATCGCTCAGGTTGTTTTTCGAGTGAATGTCTCGGACGGAAAACAGAAGCGTGCTCGACTTAAAAAAACGGAGACGCCGTTGGCTATGGCCTCTTCAGCGCTGCATCTAACCTAAATAAAATATGCCAGCTCGGCTGAAGGCAATCGCGCGTGCGTTGAAGGAGTCTGTCCCTGGAAGCGAAGTCCAGAGGCCGAAGAAAGGAAGCTCCCACTGGAAGGCTATTGGCCCCGATGGAAAAACGTATCCGATTCCGGCCCACAACGGATTGAAAACAGAAATCGGTGACGCTTACATACGCGGTTTGTGCACGGCCTTTGGGCTGAGCATCGAAGAATTCAAGAAGCGTCTTTAGCCGGTGCGAAAGAACGACAACCGACATCTGTGAACCCATACGCATCGTTAGCCAGGAGCTGAAAAAGCCTGTTGGCATTCTTTGCCCATCCAGCCCGTGCTCACCGCCGCTTCGCAGGGTTGCGTTTTTTCTTAGGCGCATCCCGCCGGCCGACCTGGCCGCATCGCAGTTCGAGCCCATTCTTAACGGGACGAAGGGATTCATCACCAAGCCCGCGAGTTGGTGATTGCGTAGTTTTTTGGTGCCACGGCGTGCCGTTTGGGGCCAAAAATCGACGTTTTGTGACGCAAGACGCCGTGGCTAAGCCATTGAAATCTTTGAATTACGCATACTTGCGAGCCTTCTGAAGACTTCTGAAAATCCTCGTGTCGGTGGTTCGATTCCGCCCCTGGGCACCAAAATTCGCAACCGACGTTATCCGAGGTCGGCACAAGGGGCCATGGCTGTTCTATCTCTTGCGGGAGACCGCCGCCGCCGGTAGCTGCGGCACGGCTGGTCCGGGAGCACCGGCACCACTCGCAAGAACGACGCGGTAACGGTGGTCGAGCAGTTCCTTGAAGTAGCCTTGCTTGTCGAGGCCAAGCGCTTTTCGATCAGCCTCCAGCGCTTCGAATTGCGAACGCGAAAGGCCATACATCGAGGCGTAGTCTTCGACCACGCGGCGCAGCACGTGCGAAATGGCGCGGCCTTCGGTCTTTGCTTCAGCTTCGACGATAGCTGCGGGTCGGAGGGCGAGCTTGAGCTGGTACATGCGGACTTCTTCGGTCGGTCCTCTGGACATAAACAGTATTTATTATGTCGTCACAAAAAAGTCGATAGCCATTCGCACGCAGCATGCCTAACTAAGTGACACACAAACTATCCTAGCGATCGTCCGCTCAAAAAGAACGGTCGCCTCGGCATGCTTGCCCTCGAGCTCCTCCGGACTCGCGACGTAGCAGAGACGCAAAACCGCTTCAGCGATCTGCGGTGGAAATTCTTCGTGGATGTAACGGAGTTCGAAATCCCAGCGTGCGGGTCGGTAGGCCATGCCCAGGACCGCAAGCAACGGCCGAACGCTCATTGATTGGTACATCCGGAACGCGTCGACGCCTCGTCCGCGCGCAATCTCCTTACGGAAGTAGCCTTCGTAGAGACGCCATTTCATGACGTGGTGGTGAAGCTCCTCGCATAGACGGAGTCGGTGTGCTTCCGCGTCCCCGGGTGGCGCCTTGGCGCGGCCCGCCTTGTCGAAAAGAATGGTGACTTGGCCGTGACGTTCAGGTTGAAGAAAAAGTTCGTCGGCCGTTGACGGAATTAGCCCGATATCCACTGCCGATTCGACTGTTTCCACCACGCACGTCGTACCTACAGTCAATGTGATGGTACGTTGACTAAGGTGAGATCCAACCCATCATACTTCCGGCGACCCGCGCTTTTTTTTCTAGCGCTAGCGCTCATGGCGTGCCCGGCTAAGCAGGCCACCTCCCCCGGCGCCGATAGGCCCCTCTGCTCCCACTCGCGCGAATGCCCCGGCGGTGTCTGCCGTGAGGGCCAATGCACCACCGAAGTTTGCGCCATTGCTGATGACTGCCAGCCGGGCGAAGGTTGCGCCAACGCGTTCTGTACAGTCGCCGATCCCTGCGCCGGAAGGCGTTGCGCTTTGGGGACCGTTTGCCGCGTTGGTGAGTGCATGCCAGTGGCGTGCACGTTCGATTTGCCGTGTGGTCACAACGAGAGTTGCTCCAAGGGAATCTGCATCGTGGGCGCCGATCCCTGCCCCGGCGTCACGTGTCCTCCCGACCAAGTTTGCAGGCCTGGCCCCGAGCTTTGCGGCGAGGTTCGTTGCCAGATTGTCCAAGACTGCGCTGTCGATGAGGCGTGTCGCGACGGCCTTTGTCATTCGGACCTCCTGGTTTGTGCGGAGGG
>JAHFDP010000090.1 GCA_023248955.1 Deltaproteobacteria bacterium | reverse complement strand
TTTCGCAGGAGGCTCTTGTGCAGATCGGCTTCGAGATGGCCTTCGGGGAGATCCAAAAACTCGACGACGTAGGCGTCGCGAAAGACCATCTCGGCGCCGGGGTGCAACTCTTTTAGCGCCTTCGAGAGATTCGGCGGATTGAGCACCGCTCGCTCAAAAAGGGCGCCTGCGAGGTGGCGCTCCAATTCGCGACGCGACCAGCTATCTCGTTGTGCCAGGCGGAGATAGAACTCTCGCTCGTCCGCCCGTTTGCATCGACTCAGGATGAGAAGGTTGTGGCTCCAGGGCAATTGTCGCACCAGTGGTGCGACTTTTTCGGCGTCTCGGTAGGTGTCGTAGAACTGACGCATCCGAAAGAGGTTTGCCCGAGTAAATCCGTTCAATCCGGGATGTCGTTGGGCAATGTAGGTCGCGAGAGCCTCCACCACACCTTCGCCCCATGCCGCCGTTTCCACTTTGTGCGAAATGTATTCGCCAACTCGCCAATACAGATCGACCAATGCAGTGTTGACAGCGGCTAGCGCCTGACTGCGCGCGGACTGGATCATCTCCACGACTTCCGCAAAGGCCCCATCAGCGGAAACGAGCGCTCCCGGCACGGGCGCTGTCTGTTTGCCCCGCGGCTTCGATGGTTTCACCGCGGCTCCTCTACCCGCGCCAGCAGTTCGGCGAAGTCGTAGTTCACGCTGGTTACCCCGAAATCAGGTTCGCGCTGAAACGGCTGCCGTAAATAATGGGCACGGTGCGTGTTGTCACTGGTGAACTCGACGATGGCGAGGATGAAATCGTCGGGCTTGTTCAGCGAATAGAGGATCTCGTTGCGTGTCACCGTGACTGTGTCCGCGCCCGCCACGCGGCCTTTCACTTCGATAAACCGAAGCTTGCCCGTTCCCGGCACGCGGCTTTCGATGTCGTAGCCGAGCTTGTCGAACTCGCGGTCGGTCGGCTCGAAGCCGAGGCGTCTCTCGATGTCCATGACGATGGCGCGCGCCCGTGCCGCGCTGACCTGTTTGTCGGCAGATGTCGATGTTGCTGCTGGCCGACCAGTCATCGTGGCGAGGAGGCCCATTGGGACAACCAACATTCCACCGAGGACCACCGGTGGGAGCGGAGAGATTTGCGCTTCGAGCTTCAACTCATCGAGACGCTTCTGCATACGCCCCTGAAGTAGGTCGGCGCGCTTGCCGGCTTCGCTTGAATTGAGCCGGGCGTTGGGCTTGCCGGCCTGCTCTTGGAGCTTGAGCTGTTGTGCGCGATGGTCCCAATAGGAAATTTCCTTGGTGAGACGATCTTTGACTGCGGCCTCGGTCTTGGCGAGGAGTTTGAGTTTGGGCTCACGAACCTCGGCCAAATGCTTTGGTACAACGTGTTCGACGGCGTGGCCCTGGGCTGTTTGTTCCAACGCGCGGTTGATCCACGCGCACTCAGTTCGGTCGAGGATCGCGCCGACGCCCGGCTCGCTATCAATTAACGGCCGGTAGTCGAGATAGGGAGCATAGTTCACATGGCGCTTGCTCCCGTCGGCGGCGATCTCGATGTAGAGCATTTTTTTCGAGACGATCCGACGTTCGCCCTGGCGCGTGAGGCTCGCGTCCTGAATCGCATGTTCGAGGAAGAAGAGCACCCGCGGCTGCGTACCTAGATCTCGTTCGTCAACGAGCACCGTGCCGCGTTTGAGCAAGTCGCGGTAGCGCTCGAGTGTCAGATCAATCGTTGCGTCCAGCAGAGGATGGCCGGGGCAGACGAAGGCGGCCAGCGGTTGCCCTTGCGGTGCGACCAGTGATTTTTCAAACGCTATGCGCTCATAGCGTGGCAACACGGGTTCGCGGATACCGATCAGGCGATCGCGGTTCCGTATCGGCGCCGGGACGTGGGTGATTTCAAAACGGCGCGGCTCCCGCTGTTTGGCCGCGCCCCCGAGTCGACCGAAAGCCTCCATGAAAAATGACTCGATGTAATGGGGCTGCAAGCGACGGGCGTCTGCGCGCTCCATGTCTTCGCGAATGCGATTGACGCGGCTTGCATCCATTGCGTCATGCGCAAGGGCCCTGTCTTCGAGAAGGCGCTGCAGTTGCTCCCGATCGAGGGCGTGTTCCACGACTTGTGTAAGACGCGCCCGCACCTCGGGCTTCTCTCCATGGCGAATCGCCTCGATGAGCAAATCCCGGAGAGACTTTCCCTCGAATTGCAGCTTGCCGAGCACGTCGAAAACCTGGCCGCCGAGAGCGTGACGAGCCTGCTCAATCTTTTCCAGCAGCCGGCGGTAGACGTCGCCCTCGCGCGTCTCTTCGGCCACGAGATTCCAGAGGTGACATACCTCAGTTTGTCCGATGCGGTGAATGCGACCGAAACGCTGCTCGATACGATTTGGATTCCAGGGCAGATCGTAGTTCACCATCAGATGGGCGCGCTGAAGGTTGATCCCTTCACCGGCAGCGTCGGTGGCGAGCAGGACCTAGACATCGGGATCGTGCTTGAACGATTCCTGCGCTTTCGTCCGTTCTTCGCGCCCGATGCCGCCGTGAATCATGACCACGGCTTCTTTGCGTCCCAGCAGCGTGGTGATCTTGGTCTCGAGATAATTAAGCGTGTCTCTGTGCTCGGTGAAGATAACGAGTTTTTGGTGCACCGAAGGCGTTGGTTGCGGCAACGCGGCAGGAGGGCGAGTTGCCTGAGGATCGTTTGACGCGGACGCAGGCGTGAAAATCACGCCAAGAAGGCTGGCCAACTCGCGCCACTTCGTGTCCGTTCCGCTGCGACGAATTTCGAGGGCGAGTTTTTCCAAGCGAGCGAGCGTTGCGATCTCGTTCTTCAGCTCGGCAATAGAGCGTGCCGCAGTGGCCTGGTCGAGGATTTCTGCCTCGGCCGCCTCCACTTCAATATCCGGGGCTTCCTCGAGGTCCTCCACATCTTCCGCGTCAAACGCTGGCACGTTCGCGGCCACGATTGGAGCAACCTGACCGGCACGCTGCATCAAATCCAATTCGCGATGGCGGCTTTCCAGGCGCTCGCGCCGGCGGCGCAACGATTGCAGAATTGCTTCTGGTGATGAAGCCAGACGCCGCTGCAAGATTGTTAGCGCGAAACCAACGGTTCCTGCGCGCTTGTCATTCGCAACGGCCTCGGCGCGATCGAATTCTTCACGCACATAGTCGGTGACCTCTTTGTACAGCTGAGCCTCGGCCGCCGAGAGCTTGTATGGCACCGTGTACGCAATCCGTTCAGGGAACAGCGGCGTGCCGTCGAATTTGCGCAGCGTTTCCTTCACCATCCTGCGCATCAAGTCAGAGACGTCCGCAACATGGACGCCGTCGCGGAAGCGTCCCTCGAAGCGGTCGCCATCGAGAAGGGCCATGAAAAGTTGGAAATCCTCCTCCTTCCCATTGTGCGGCGTTGCCGTCATCAAGAGAAAATGGCGAGTGAGGGTGGAGAGAAGCTGTCCGAGCCGGTACCGCTTGGTGTATTTCGTCTCGCCGCTGAAGACGGTGGCCGACATCTTGTGTGCCTCGTCGCAGACGACGAGATCCCAGCGGCAATCGGGCGCTTGAAGTTTTTGCTGCACGTCTTCGTTGCGAGAAAGCTTGTCCAGTCTCGCGATCACCAGATTCGTTTCTTGGAACCAGTTACCGGTTCGCGCGGCTTCGAGTTTGTCGCCGGTGAGAATCTCGAAAGGCAGATGGAAGCGTTGGTAGAGCTCATCTTGCCACTGCTCGGCGAGGCTGCCCGGGCAGACGATTAAGCAGCGCTGAAGATCGCCGCGGGCAATTAGCTCCTTGATGAGCAGTCCGGCCATGATGGTCTTGCCGGCGCCGGGGTCATCGGCGAGAAGAAAGCGGAGCGGTTGTCGCGGAAGCATCGATTCGTACACGGCTGTGATCTGGTGCGGGAGCGGATCGACGATCGACGTGTGGACGGCCAACACAGGGTCGAACAGGTGCGCTAGGCGGATTCGCTGCGCCTCCGAAACGAGGCGGAACAGGCTGCCATCGCCATCGAAGCTCCATGGGCGGCCCTGTTCAACGATCTCAAGCCGGGGCTGATCGTGGCGATAGAGCAGCTCGTTGGCTACTTTGCCGGTGGGTGTCTTGTAGGTGAGTTCCAGCGCCTCGGAACCGAACCACTGAACGCTCACGACCGCTACGAGGCAATCTGGAAGGACGCCGCGGACAGAGGCGTTGGGCTGGAGGTCTTCAAGACTAATCAATTTTCTTCCCTTCTCCGGCTCCGCGAGGAGGACCACTGTAGTCGCTCGTTACGACATTTTTGCGAAAGAGTCGGGCCCGCGCACCACGCTACCGCGAGACTCTCGCATGGTGGCGTGACAGATCGGGTCATAGCAGCGAACGGTGGCGGCTCGGATCCCAAGATTGACCGATTCCCGCATCCGAATGATGCCGGTGCTCCAGGATAGCGGTTAGCTCGGCTTGGTGTTCGACCCGAGGCACGCGCCGCCAACCATCGCTCCGGTGCTCGCACCAGCTACTGCTCCGGCCCAGGTGTTGTTTTCTGTGAACTCGTTCGCTCGTTCGCGGGAGTATGGCGCTTTGGTGTGTCCGTATCGATCCCGCTCCGTCCGTGTCGACCCATGTTGCGTGGAACGGTTGCATGAGATGCATGCGGGGTAGAGATTATTTAGGCGGTCAGTGCCGCCGTTCGCTCGTGGATTTGAGTGGTCGATTTCCCATGAGCCCCGCTCTCCCGCCTTTCCGTAGTTGGTAAAGGCAACTTTCTTACGGCAAATGTGGCAGTAGCCGTTGGAACGGTCATAAATAACCCGCCGCCTTTTCTTGTCATCGTCCATGAAACCTCCTATTCGAAGAATGCCACAGGGGTCTGACATCGAGGTCTGCGGCCAACGGGCGGGCGCATCAGACGTAGATTAGGTCTGGTTCTTGCTTGCATTCGTCCCCGTTATCGCCAGTCGGAGAGCCGGCCATCCACGCACATCGATTCGGTGATCGATGCGGGCTGTGCGGATTCCACAGTTGCTCGCCCGCCACCTGCGTAATATATATGTTACGGATGTTCCGATGGCACCCAGGACCAAAACTGGTTTCGATCGATACTTCGACGAGCGGATGCGGAACCCCTCGTTTGCCGCGGAGTACACCGAGGCGCGCGCGGAAATCGATGCGATAGACACGCTCGTTCGGGCTCTCGATCAAGCGCGGGAACGCTCAGGGCTGACCAAAGCAGATCTCGCGCGAAAGATCGACGCCAAGCCTGAAATTGTGCGGCGATTGCTCACCGCTTCGAGCGGAAACCCGACGATGGCCACCGTCCTCAAGGTCGCATCAGCCGTGGGTTGCCACCTTGAACTTGTCGCCAATGCCAAATCGCACGCGGGAAGGCGAACTTTTCGACGGACGGAAGCTGCGAGGAATCGCAGGGAAGGGTAGCCCTACAGCAGCACCAACCGCGGTTTGCGTCGCTTGTACTCATCGCCAAGCCGGCGCATCTTCGCGTAGTTCTCGTCGCTGAAGGTAGAACGAAACTGTTTGTCCATCGCGGTGATCAGGACGACGCTTGGCCCGCCAAGACCGACGTTGGCGCCGTCGCGCTCGAGAAGACAAAAGAGCCTGTAATGACGACGCTGCGGTCCGTCCACGCGAACCTCGTAGTAGCCGGACATCTCGCCGTGCATCGCTTCCCATTTTCCGCCGCCGCTGAACGCGGGTGGTGGTGCATCGGCAACGGCTTTCACCACCGCGAGCAGCCGTGCCGCGACGGGGCATCCGTCGAGGTAATCACGCGCAGGTACGCTCCGATGTGGATCGTCGGATTGATGCCGTTGAAAAAGGTGAATGCGCCAGGATGGAATCACAGAAGGGCGTGTAGCTCCGCGAGCGGAGAAATATCACGCCTTGGACGGCGGACGGCTTCGCGCGTTCGTCGTGGACAGGTGCGGCCGCTCACTCCGGTACCGAGAGTAGACTAAGGAGAAGCGCCCTGGCTGGCTCCACGTCGCCGACGCTCAGCGCTTCGAGCGCGTTCCTTGCTCGTGTTGCCATGTTGCCACCCGACAGACTCAGACGTTCTTCGACGTGTTTTGAGTGTATTTCTGCCTCGCCGTCTCTCCTCTGAAAACTGGCATCGACGCGCATCGAAGGCGTTTGCGGTGACGCGTTTCCAATGAATTCGAATCCCCGCAGGGACGCCATTTAAACAGCCGGAATTACTTGGCTCGCCTCGGACGTGTACCACGGTTTGTACCAAGGCTCTTTCGTCCCCGCTGTACGGTGCGCCAGCCGCTCGGCGAAGATCCAAAACCTGCCCGCGCGCAGCTCGATCAATTCGCAGTTTGGACACCTCGCCACAAAACGATTCCCAATCGATCGTGGTGTAGAGATCGATCGCCGCACTTCTTCGCGGCGTGTGCGTAACGAACTCCAAGAGGTCGCGGCGCGCGCCGTCCATTCGGCAAAGGCTGATGAACGTCCGCCGCAGATCGTGCCCGTGGCGATGGCGTAGGCCCAGCCGCCCATTTCGCATTCGACCGGCGTCGTAGCTGGTGGCGATGGTTGGTTGCGCGTCTCGGCGAGCTACCGAGACCAAGCGGCCACTGGAACGGGCAGGTAGCTCGCGTCGGTCGAGTTGTTCCCCAGCTGGCCGAACTCGTTGTAGCCCCAGCACCAAACGGCGTTGTTCACCAGCGCGCAGGTGTGGTGCAACCCCGCAGCGACTGCTGTGGCATCGCTCTGTGGGACGCCAAGGACCGCGACGGGCATCCGGCTGATGGCGGTCGAGTTGTTTCCGAGCTGACCGGTGTCGTTGTTTCCCCAGCACTGAACGCCGCCGAGATTCACCGCGCAGGCGTGTTGCCAGCCCAAGCCCATGCTGCTCACACGGCTTGTCGGGCCGAGGCCCGTGACCTGAACGGGCACCAGGCTGTGCCCTTGGCTGTTGTTGCCGAGGTCGCCGTAGCCGCCTTCCCCTCCCCAGCATTGCACCCCGCCGTTCCCAAATGCGCAGGTGAATCCCCCGCCTCCGGCAATGCCCGTGATGCTCGCCGAACCCAATCCAACGACAGCGACCGGCGTGTTGCTCTGAACGGTGGAGTCGTTTCCCAAGTCGCCAAATTGGTTCCATCCCCAGCACAGCACGCGGCCATTTGCCACCGCGCAGGTCTGGTCGGAGCCCGCGGCGATGGCGGTGACACTGTTCGGCGGTGCCAGACCTGTGACCGGAACGGGCCTTCGGCTGTTTGCCCAGCTGTTGTTGCCGAGCTCGCCCCACACGTTGGAGCCCCAGCAGAGCACGCCGCCATTCTGGAGCGCGCAAGTGTGCGCACCGCCAGCGGCGATGGCTGCGACCTCGCTTGAGGGGCCGAGGCCTGCGACCTGAACGGGGACGTGGCTTTTGAGCGAGTTTACCCCAAGCTGGCCCTCCGTGTTGTCTCCCCAGCATCGGACGCCGCCGCTCACCAGCGCGCAGGTGTGGGCCGCGCCGGCGGCGATGGCGGTAACGCCGGTTGCGGGGCCCAGACCGATCACACCACTGGGCACGGAGTTGTTCTGCCTCCCGTTGGTTCCGAGTTGGCCGCTGTAGTTGTATCCCCAGCACTGGACGCCGCCGCTCACGAGTGCGCAGGTGTGGGCATTGCCAGCGACGATGGCCGTCGCGCTGTCTTGGAGCGAGCCGCCGTCTTGGCTGGAGCCGCCATCGACGTTTGCGTTGCCGCTTTGCGGAACCGGTGAACCGACGCACCCGGCGAGCGCGATGAAGAGTAGGCCGACCCGCGCGTCACGGAGGCACTTCGTTGCGAACGTCATCGGAATATCCATTTATATATTTAGTGTATTATCAAGCGAACAGGACTTTCAAACGCCCTTTTCGCTGCATCCTATCCTCACGGCAACGGTTTCACCGAGGCGGCGTTTGCACAGATCGACGAGACCTTCGCGTCGCCGCCCTCCGCTTGGCCCTTGCCCGCAGCGTGGTCCCACCTCTCGGTTGGCGAGCGGGCGCGGTCTCGCGATCAAGTGAGGTAGCATCGCTTTCGTGCGCGAACGGATTCTCATTAGTTGACGACGAGCAGAACGCGCGCGGCGCGTTGCGGACGATTCTAGGTAGGTTAGTGCGAACCGTCAGCACGGGCCAGCGGTTGTGCAGTCGTCGATGCCCGCATCGGGCTGACGAGCGTTTGCGATGGCGCCAATTCGGGCCAGGCGCCCCAAGCGATGAGCCCAAACACCAACGCGGCAACCAAGACGAATGCGATAAGCATGAGCGTGAGCTCCATGAGAGACCTCCCATGCTCCGTGATTGCAGCCGACGTGCCGCGGCTCCTCTGTGACAAGTTGCTAATCACCGTGCAAACCTTGCGCGAACAGGGATAGATGCGCCAAGTGCCACGGCGCATGCGCCCCGTAGCGCTCGGCACGCGACTTGCTCTCTCTTGCATTGCGCAGGCGGAATCAACCGCCGCGTTTTTCAGGAGCGAAAAATGTCGAACATCATGGTGCGTAAACACAATGGCGAAAAAGTCCGTCTCTGGGATCCGATTCAAACCGTGCGACACCTTCTGCGCGACCCGTTCAGCGAGATGGCGCCGATGTGGCCAACGAGCGAGTTCGCGCCGGCCTTCGAGGTGAAAGAGACCAAAGATGCGTTCGTCTTCAAGGCCGACATGCCCGGAGTGGGAGCGGACGATCTTTCCGTCACGCTGACCGGCAACCAGCTCGCGGTGAGTGGCAAGCGCGAGAGCGCGCAGATCGAGGAGTCCGACAGCTACTACACCTGCGAGCGCACCTATGGCGGCTTCAGCCGACTCTTCACACTGCCCGAGCGCGCCGACGCTGAGCAGGTCAACGCCGAGTTGAAGGACGGCGTTCTGACGCTCGCGGTGGCCAAAAAAGCCCAAGCGCAGGCGAAGAAGATCGAGGTGAGCGCCCTCAAGGCGAAGGCTTAACCGCGCGGGGTTTGCGCACGCCAAGCTCCGAGGCGCAACGAATGCGTCGCGGGCCTGGCGCGTGCGCAGCGATTCTTTCTGGAGGACGACCAATGCAGGCGAGCATCTTACTTTCGAATCCGCCCGCGACCGTGGGCGAGCACATGACATCGTCACCGCACACCATCGGACCTTACGCCACGCTTGGCGAAGCGCATCGGCTCATGCGGCAACGCGATTCGCCATCTGCCGGTGGTGCAGGTCCCGGTCACCGCAAAGTTCTTTTGATCGACGAGCGCGTGGCGTTTGTTGGTGGCATCAACATCGGCGACGAATATGCCGCGCACGAAGACGACGGCGGTTGGGCCGCATGGCGATGATCCGCTCGACTGTGTGTAAAAACCGCTCGGGTGTCTGGAACGGGAGCCCGTACATCAGGTCGACGTTGACGCTGGTGAAGCCCGCGACGCGTGCGCTGCGAATGGCCCGTTCGGTCTGTTCCGCGGTTTGGAGGCGGCCCACCGCCTCCTGCACTCCGGGATCGAGATCCTGAACGCCGATGGAGATCCGCCGAAAACCAAGCTGGGCGAGAACCTCCAGCTGCTCGGCGTCGGTGACCGCGGGATCGGCTTCAATGGCAAGATCGGCGCCGTCGACGATCGGGAATCGCTCGACGAGCAGAGCGAAGAGCCGGAGAAGCTGAGCGGCGGAGAGGAAGGTCGGCGTTCCTCCACCGAGGTGCAGTTGGCTCACGCGCCGACGGGTCGCCAGCTGCGCGGCCCAGAGTTCGATCTCTAGAGCCAGCGTATCCAGATAGCCATCGGCGCGGCCGCGGTCGCGCGTAGCGATGACGTTACACTCGCAAAAGCGACACATCGGCTCGCAAAACGGAAGATGGACGTAGAGCGAGAGCGCGCGCTGCGAATGGTCGGCGATTGCAAGGTGCTTGGCGAGCGCGCGCGCACCGAATTTCCGCGACCAGCGATTCGCCGGCGGATAGCTGGTGTAGCGGGGTGCGGGCGCGTTGTGGCGGTCGGCAAGCCCGACCGGCGGTGTAACGATCACGTGGGTACCGCGGCGCGCTCGCTGCACGCGATGCAGAAACGCGTTTGGGGAACAGCCCGCAGCCGGTCGCGACCCACCGCGTTCCCGCAGTGCTGACAGCGCCCGTACACACCTTCGCGAATGCGCGCCAGTGCGGCGTCGATTTCGGAGAGCTCCTGGAGCTCACGATCGCTCAGTTTGGCGAGGAGCGTTGCGTTTTCGGCGCCATAGGCCTTGTCCGTCCAGTCTGGCGCGGTTTTGGAATCCGTTTCGCTCTGGACGTTCGATAGAAACAGCCGGAGCAGCGTTCGCCGCCGATCTGCGAGGAGTTTACCTGCTTGTGATTCGATGCGATTCATGAAGGACCCCTTTGGGTTCTTACGTCTCCTTCACGTGGCGTGCCGTTTTAATCTCGGCGGGGAGGCCTTAGGAACGGCACGCACGACTTGCGTCCTCAAGGCTGCGATGCGCAATTTCTGCGCGGCGGAAATTCACGCCACTCCCGCAACGACTGGGTGCGTTGGCACTGGCGTTGCTCTCTGTTCATCTCATGATGGTAACTATTTCGAAAGAAACTCAGCCTGCGCGCTGGCAGCGTTTCGGGAGCGACGGGCGCCCCTTTGGGGTGGCAGACCTTCAGCGTTTCCACTGGGCACGGACGATGCAGTCGCTTCCCTTACCGGCACTTCAAGTCCGGCGGGAGGAACACCGTGCACATCTCATCCAGAACCTTCGTCGTCGTTGCGGTCGTCGCGCTCCTCGTCTTGGGGCGGCAGATGCTCCAGGGTGGAGCAGCGATCCACGGCGCTTTTGCTGCTGCGCCGAGCGATCTCGAAAAGGTCATCCACGATCGCAACCTCAATCCCGACGAAGCGCTCGCCGCGCTAAAGACGTTCGTTCCCCCGGGCCGCTACGACGATTTCGTGATGGTGACCTCTGGTGGTCATCGAGGCTCGGTGTTGCTCTATGGGATTCCGTCGATGCGACTGCTCAAGGAAATTCCGGTCTACGCGCCCGACTCCTGGCAAGGCTGGGGGCAGGGCGAGACCAGCTCGATGGAGATTCTTAAAAAAGGCTCGTTCGGTCCGGGGCTGCCCACGCTTACCTGGGGCGATCTGCACCATCCGCAAATTTCGCTTACGCACGGCAAGTATGACGGCGAGTGGATAGCCGTCTCCGACAAGAGCGCGGGCCGGGTGGGAATCATCTCCACCAAGGACATGCGCACCAAGCTCATCTTTAAGACGCCCAACACGGTGTCCGATCACCACGCGCTCTGGAGCGATGACAGCGACTGGCTCGTGCAGACCGCCTACTTTCCAATGCCATTCCGTGAGAAGAATGGCTACGCGCCGATCGAAGATTTCCAGGCCAAGTACCGCGGGTCGGCGAGTTTTTTGCGGTTCGATCGCAAAGCGGGCAACATCCTCTTGCCCGAGTCGTTTCAGATCGAGCTGCCGCCCTACTTCCAGGACATGTCCGTCCTCGGCCGCGGCCCATCGGATGGATGGCTTTTTGTCAACTCCATGGACACCGAGATGGCTATCGGTGGCGATCTAGAGAGAGAAAAGCGACCGCCGCTCGAGATTGGCGCCTCCCAGCGCGAGATGGACTACCTGCACGTGATCGATTGGCACAAGGCCATCGAGGTGGCCAAAGACCCGGCGAAGTCGAAGCTGGTCAATGGCATTCGGGTGATTTCGCTCGCCACCGCGATCGCCGAGAACTTGATCTTTTTCGTGCCCGAGTCCAAGAGCCCGCACGGTGTGGACATGGTCCCC